>NZ_VRUV01000555.1:0-2843 GCF_008039455.1 Methylobacterium sp. WL116 | reverse complement strand
CGCCCGAGGCCGCCGCGCCCTCTGCCGCCGCCCGGACGGCGACGTCCAGGGTCTCGCAGCGGGTGTAGGGCACGGCGCCTTCCAGCGTCGCGGCGAAGGCGTCGGAGGCGGCGCCGATCAGGTAGGCGTGCGCGATGCGCTCAAAATACGGGACCAGCGGGAAGATGCCGCCGTCCTTCGCCTTGCCGCCGAGGATCCAGTGGATGTCGCGGAAGGCGGTGAGCGCCTTCTCGGTGGAATCGGCGTTGGTCGCCTTGGAATCGTTGACGAACAGCACGCCGCCGTGGACCCGGACCTCCTCCATCCGGTGCGGCAGGCCGGGAAAGCTCGCGAGCCCGGCCTGGATGTCGTCGGGCGGGAGCCCGAGCGCGCGGGCGACCGCGACCGCCACGGCCGCGTTCTGCCAGTTGTGCGCGCCGCGCAGCGACCGGATCGCAGACACGTCGGCGATCGGCGCACCATCACGGTCCGCGATCACCCCGTCACGGACGGTGACGGCGTCGGCGGTGAGCGCCGCGTCGCGGGGCACGTGGATGCGGGTCAGCCGGTCGCCGCCCCGTTCCGCGAACCGGTCCGCGATGGCGCGGCTCGGCCCGTCGTCGACGCCGACGACCGCGCGGTCCGAGCCCTGGATCAGCCGCTCCTTGATCGCGGCGTATTGCGCAAAGGTGCCGTGGCGGTCGAGGTGATCGGGGGTGATGTTGAGGAGCACGCCGACGCTCGGATCGAGCGAGGGCGTCAGGTCGATCTGGAACGAGGACAGCTCGACGACGTGGATGCGATCGGGCGCCGGGGGCGCCAGCGACAGGATCGCGGTGCCGATGTTGCCGCCCATCTGCACGTCGCGCCCGGCCGCGCGCAGGATGTGCGCGATCAGCGCCGTGGTGGTCGACTTGCCGTTGGTGCCGGTGATCGCGACGAACGGCGCGCCCGGCGCGATCGCACGCCGCTCCCGGCAGAACAGCTCGATGTCGCCGACGATCTCGATGCCGGCCGCCTTGGCGAGCGCGACCGTCCAGTGCGGCACCGGATGGGTCAGCGGCACGCCGGGCGAGAGGATCAGCGCCGCGAAGCCCGACCAGTCGGCCGCGCGCAGGTCCGCGGTCTCGATCCCCTGGGCGGCGGCCTTGGCGACGCCCTCGGCGTTGTCGTCCCAGGCGATCACGCGGGCGCCGCCTTCCTTCAGGGCGAGCGCGGTGGCGAGGCCGGAGGCGCCGAGCCCGAACAGGGCGACAGCGCGGCCGGCGTAGGTTGTGGCTGGGGTCATCGGAAACTCGGAACAGGTCGGCAATCGGGGTTGTCCCGCCCCTCCCCCCTCATCCTGGGGTGCCCGCGTCGGCGAGCCTCGAAGGCGACCTCCAGAACACATGGCGGTCGCTGGAGGACTCCTTCGAGGCGCCCGCTTCGCGGGCGCATCTCAGGATGAGGGCGGGGGTGGGACAAGCGTCGGTTGCGCAAAGTCTACCACAGCTCACCGCAGCTTGAGCGTCGCCAGGCCGGCGAGCGCCAGGATGACGGCGATGATCCAGAACCGGATCACGACCTGCGGCTCCTTCCAGCCCTTCTGCTCGAAGTGGTGATGGATCGGCGCCATGCGGAAGACGCGCTTGCCCGTGAGCTTGAACGACGCGACCTGGATGATCACCGACATGATCTCGAGGACGAACAGGCCGCCGACGATCGCCAGGACGATCTCGTGCTTGGTGGCCACCGCGACGACGCCGAGGAGGCCGCCCAGAGCGAGCGAGCCGGTGTCGCCCATGAAGATCTGCGCCGGCGGCGCGTTGAACCACAGGAAGCCGAGCCCCGCCCCGATCACCGCGCCGGCCACCACCGCGAGCTCGCCGGTGTCGCGCACGTAGTTCACCTGGAGGTAGCTCGCGGTGAACGAGTTGCCGACGAGGTAGGCGATGACGCCGAAGGTGCCGCAGGCGATCATCACGGGGACGATGGCGAGCCCGTCGAGGCCGTCGGTCATGTTCACCGCGTTGCCCGCGCCGACGATGACGAAGCCGCCGAACAGCACGTAGAACCAGCCGAGATTCAGCAGCGCGTCCTTGAACACCGGGAAGGCGAGCTGGTTCTGCAGCGTGGACGGCGAGAAGTAAGAGATCGCGTAGCAGGCCGTGATCGCGATCAGGGCCTCGAGCCCGAGGCGGAGCTTGCCCGAGAAGCCCTTGTGCGACTGCTTCGTCACCTTGAGGTAGTCGTCGTAGAAGCCGATCGCGCCGAAGCCCAGCGTCACCGTGAGGGTGATCCAGACGTAGTGGTTGCGCGGGTTGGCCCAGAGCAGGATCGCGACGATGGCGCCGGCCAGGATCATCAGGCCGCCCATGGTCGGGGTGCCGCGCTTGGTCAGCAGGTGGGTCTGCGGCCCGTCCTCGCGGATCGGCTGGCCCTTGCCCTGGCGCAGGCGCAGCAGCGAGATGATCAGCGGCCCGAACCAGAACACGAACAGGCCCGCCGTGAACAGCGCGCCTCCCGTCCGGAAGGTGATGTAGCGGAAGACGTTGAGGGCCGAGAGCGTGCCGCTCAGGTCCGACAGGAGATACAGCATCCGGGGGCTCGGTGGCTTGGCTCACACGAAGAAAGGGCGCCGGCGGGACGCGAACGGTCCCGGGGCCTCGGCGGACGATCAGGTGCCGGTCACGGCCCGGCGGACAGGGCCGACGCGTCGTGGCGCGCCGGGGGGTTCGCGTAGCGGGCTTTGAGCGCCTCGACAATCCGACCCATGCGAATACTGTTCGAGCCCTTGACCATCACGGCGTCGCCCGGCCGCAGGATCGCGGCCAGCGGCTCGACGAGGTCGGCCGAGGCGGCGGCCGCGATGCCCCGGCGCGCGA
>NZ_VRUV01000554.1:0-2860 GCF_008039455.1 Methylobacterium sp. WL116 | reverse complement strand
CTGCTGCGCCTCGTCCGCGGCCTCGCCGCGGGCCTCGCCCATCTCCACGCGCGCGGGCTGCTGCACGGCGACGTCTACGGCCACAACATCCTGTGGGACGCCGCCACCGGCGAGGCGGTGCTCAGCGATTTCGGCGCGGCCTCGGTGCTGCCCGACGGGCCGTCCGGCGTAGCCCTGCAGCGGGTCGAGGTCCGCGCCTTCGGGCTGCTGATCGGCGAGGTGCTGGACCGTGCGCCCGCCGATTTCCCGGAGGCGGCGGCCCTGCGCGATCTCGAGCGCGCCTGCGTGCAGGCGGAGGTCGGCGCGCGCCCGGCGATGGCGGAGGTGGTGCGCGCCGTCGGGTGATGACCGTGCGGCGCGCGACCGCGCGGTCGGCCACGCCCTCGATCGCGCTGAAGAGCGTCTCAAGAGCGGTCCAGCGCAGGCCATCCCGTTCAGCGAACCGGCTTGCGAAAGCGTGGCAAGGATCCGACGGGGCGCGTCCAGTCATCGCCGGCTTGCGTAAACGGTCCAGCTTGTATCCGGCGCTCGCGCGCGTCGTTATACTCTTGCCGTTTCCGTCGTTCACCTGCGCGTCACCGCACAAGATGTAGAGCCGAGGTTTGATTCCCCGGCACCCCGACGGTCCGTCCGCCGGCCGCTCCCGCTCAACAGCAAGGTCCTGAATGTCGAAGCTCACCCCGATCGCCCTCGTCGGCCTCCTCTCGGGCGCGATCCTCACGCCGGCCGCCGCCGGCGAGCCGGGGGCCTTCAACGGGACCTGGGCCGTCGATCTCGTGACCGAGAGCGGCCTGTGCGACGCGCGCTACAGCACCTCAGTCGCGATCCGCGACGGGCAGGTGCGCGCCGCGTCGGCGGCGACGGCCGCCCGGGTCAGCGGGCAGGTCGGGGCTGACGGGACGGTGGGCCTGAGCGTCTCGAACGGCGCCGCGAGCGGCGCGGCCTCGGGTCGGCTGCAGGCGCAGGGCGGGGCCGGGACCTGGAAGGTCTCGGCTTTGTGCTCCGGCCGCTGGACGGCGCGACGCAACACCACGCGCACCGCCCAGGCCGAGTAGGCGGCAGGCCGCCTCAGGACGGTTTCTCGCCGCTCAGGCGGCGGCGAGCCAGGTGCGGGCCTCGTCGAGGCGGGCGCGCTCGAACACCTTGATCTGGGCCGGCGAGACGAAGCCGAAGGTCTCGGCGACGACCTTGAGCCACTGCGCGTCGGTGACGAGCGCCACGTGGCTGATGCCCTTCATCATCGACAGGCCGAAGCGCGGGTCCTTGAAGAAGGCGGCCGGCTCCATGCCCTCGAAGGCGCGGATGTCCTCCAGCAGCTTGAGCTTGCCGCCCTTGTCGAGGTCGGCCTTCATCGCGGTCATCACCGCGTTCATCTCCTCGTCCGTGATCTTCCCGTCGACCACGATCTCGGCGACGCTGGACTCGGGCTTCTTGGTGTAGCTCAGCACGATGCGCGCTCCTGAAATGGACGCCGCCGGTCGGGACTTCGGCGGCGCCGCACCTTCCTACAAAACGCGATCCCGGTCGCCTACAAAAAGCTCTGCGGGTCGACGTCGATCGCGACGCGCACGTTGCCGCGCACCTTCGGCCCGCGCGCCAGCCAGTCGCGCAGGTAGCTCTGCAGGTCGACGTTGCGCTCGGTCTTGACCAGGAGGCGGAAGCGGTAGCGCCCGCGCACCAGCGCCAGCGGCGCCTCGGCGGGCCCGAGCACCATCACGCCGTCCGGCGGCTCGGCGGCCCGGGCCAGCGCCTGCCCGTTGGCCTCGGCCGCCGCGCGGTCGTTGGCGGAGACGATCAGCGCCGCGAGCCGCCCGAACGGCGGCAGGCCGGCCGCCTCGCGGGCGGCGATCTCCTCCTCGTAGAAGCGCTCCGAATCGCCCGACAGCAGGGCCGCGATCACGGGGTGCTCGGGCTGGTAGGTTTGCACCAGCGCGCGGCCCGGCCTTTCGCCGCGGCCGGCGCGGCCGGTCACCTGCTGCAGCAGCTGGAAGGTGCGTTCGGCCGCCCGTGGATCGCCCGAGGTCAGGCCGATATCGGCGTCGAGCACGCCGACGAGCGTCAGGTGCGGAAAGTTGTGGCCCTTGGCCACGAGCTGGGTGCCGATGACGATGTCGCATTCGCCCGCCGCCACCGCCTCGAGCTCCATCCGAAGCCGCTCGGCGCCGCCGGGAAAGTCGCTCGACAGCACGATGATCCGGCGATCCGGGAAAAGCTCGGCGGCCTCCTCCGCGATGCGCTCGACCCCGGGGCCGCAGGGGGTGAGGTTGTCGAAGGTGCCGCATTCCGTGCAGGCGTCCGGCCGGCGCTCACTGTAGCCGCACTGGTGGCAGACCAGGGCCTTGCGGAAGCGGTGCTCGACCAGCCAGGTCGAGCAGTTCCGGCACTGGTAGCGGTGGCCGCAGGCGCGGCACAGCGTCAACGGCGCGTAGCCGCGGCGGTTGAGGAACAGCAGCGCCTGCTCGCCGGCGGCGAGGTTGGCCTTCACCGCGTTGATCATCGGCGGCGACAGGAAGCGCCCGCGCTCCGGCTTGTCGAGGCGCATGTCGATCGCCTGGATGTCGGGCAGGCGGCGGCCGCCGAAGCGCTCGGGCAGCCGCACGCGCCGGTAGCGCCCGCGCTCGACGTTGACCCGCGTCTCGATCGAGGGCGTCGCCGAGGCCAGCACCACCGGGCAGCCCTCGAGCTTGGCCCGCACCACGGCCATGTCGCGGGCGTGGTAGTGCACGCCGTCCTCCTGCTTGTAGGCGCTCTCGTGCTCCTCATCGACCACGATCAGGCCGAGCTTCCGGAACGGCAGGAACAGGGCCGAGCGGGCGCCGACCACCACCCGGACCTCGCCGGCCGCGACCCCGGCGCGCAG
>NZ_VRUV01000553.1:0-2864 GCF_008039455.1 Methylobacterium sp. WL116 | reverse complement strand
CCGGATCGCCCGCGGCCTCGCGCAGGCGCTCGGCGCGCTCGTCGATCTCGGCCCGATCGATCGGGCGCTGCGGCTTGGCCGGGCTGCCGGCGTAGACGAAGCCGCCGGCGAGCTGGGCGCGCGGAAACACCGTCGCGCCGGCCTCGATCACGACGCCGTCGCCGACGCTCGCCCCGTCGAGGATCACCACGTCGTCCTCGATCACCACGTCGGACCCGACCGTGCAGGCATGAACCACGCTGTTGCGCCCGACCGTGACCCGGTCGCCGACGCGGGTGCCGTGGGTGAAGGTCGCGATGTGGACGGTGGAGCGGTGGCCGAGCCAGAACCGGTCGCCGAGCGTCACCGGCTGCCCGTCGGCGCGGATCACGCCGTCGTCGCCGATCCAGGCCTGGCTGCCGAGGCGGACGGCGCCGATCGCCGTGCTGCCGCGCCCGCACCAGACGGGGCGGCTCGCGAATTCCGGCAGGACGCCATCGTAGGGCAGGATCAGTTCAGGCGTCACGTCTTCGTCCTTCGGCGCGGATCGGCCGCCCCCCGCGGAGAGCGGGCCGATATGCCATATAGGCGCAGGCGGTGGCCGAGTCAGGCGCAAGCGTGTTTCGTCGTCACGCCGCCGTCAACCGCGTCGCCGCGATGAGAGACCGATGCCCGCTGCTTCCCTGCCCTCCGTCAGCATCCAGGCCGAGCCCTTCGACGTCGCCGCCGAGATCGACGCGCTGAACGCGCAGCTCGCCGGTCGCGCCGGCGCGGTCGTCACCTTCACCGGCCTGTGCCGCAACGAGGGCGGCCGGCTGACGGCGCTGGAGCTCGAGCATTATCCCGGCATGGCCGAAGCCGAAATCGGGCGCGTGGCGGCGGCAGCCGAAGCGCGCTGGCCGCTCCAGGCGGTCCGGGTGATCCATCGCTACGGCCGCGTCGCGCCGGGCGCGGGCATCGTGCTGGTGCTGACCGCATCGAGCCACCGCGTCGCGGCCTTCGAGGCGGCGAGCTTCCTGATGGACTACCTCAAGACGCGCGCCCCGTTCTGGAAGCGCGAGCATCTCGTCGACGGGACCACCGGCGGTTGGGTCGAGGCGGCGGAGGCGGACGACGCGGCCGCCGCGCGCTGGGCCGCGATCCTCGGTGCAGAGGCGGCGCCCGAGGGTTGACCCGGGCGGCGCGGGGGCGCTCGTGAGCGCCGACGCCGCACCAGTTTCGAAGGACGACATGGCCGAACCCAAGACCGAAGCGTTCGCCGGGCCCGTCGGCCCCTGGCGAGGGACGCTGCCGCTCGCCGCATCCGGCATCGCCGTGGTGTCGTTCGTGGCGCTGCTGGCGCTGGCCTGGATGTCGGTGGCGACGCTGTTCCTGGTCTTCGCCGGGGTGCTCCTCGGCGTCTTCCTCGACGGGCTAACCCGTGGCCTCGGCCACGTCCTCCCCCTGCCCCGCGGCCTGCGGCTGACGATCGCCAGCCTCGCGGTCGCGGCGGCGGCCATCGGCCTGATCGGCTTCGGCGGCGCGACCGTGGTGCAGCAGGGGCGCGACCTCGGCCAGACGATCAAGAGCCAGGCGGGCACGGTCACGTCGTGGCTGTCGTCCTACGGCATCGACCTGCCGATCCTCGACTCCGTCGGCGGCCCTGACGGCAAGGGCAAGGACGAGAAGCCCGCGCCCAAGGACGACGCCAAGAAGCCGGAAGGCCTCGGCGGCCTCGCCTCGAGCGCGATCAAGAGCCCGGGCTCGCTCCTGTCGGATGCAGGCAACGTTCTGGGCCCGGCGGCGGCGGTGATCATCGGGCTGTTCAGCGCGCTCGGCAACGTGCTGGTGATCGTCTTCCTCGGCCTGTCCTTCGCCGCCGATCCGGCGAGCTACCGCGACGGGGTGCTGCGCTTCATCCCGCCCAGGAAACGCGATCGCTGGTCGAAGGTGCTCGACGGGGCCGGCGAGACCCTGCGGCATTGGCTGTTCGGCCAGCTCATCACGATGACGGTGATCTTCCTGTGCATCTGGGGCGGCCTCGCCTTCCTCGGCATCGGCGGCTCGCTGATTCTCGGGCTCCAGGCCGGCCTGCTGGCCTTCGTGCCGACGGTGGGTCCGCTCGTCGCCGGCGTGATCATCCTGCTGGCGAGCCTCGCCTCGGGGGTGAACGCGCTGCTCGGCGCGCTCGGCGTCTACCTGCTGGTGCAGTGCCTGGAGAGCTACGGGCTGACGCCGTTCATCCAGAAGCGCGCCCTCGACATCCCGCCGGCGACGATCTTCGCCGGGCAGCTCGTGCTCGGCGTGATCTTCGGCCTGTGGGGCATCGCGCTGGCCCTGCCGATGATGGCGGTGATCAAGGTGCTGCTGGAGCAGCTCTACGTCGAGGACACGCTCGGCGAGGACGCCACGGTCTGACGCGCTGTGGACGCCCTACCCTTTCAGGGCGCCCTCGATCATCGCGGCGACGGCGAGGGCCCGCCCGTCGTCGCCGAACCGGGCGATCACCTGCACGCCGACAGGCAGTCCGTCCCCCGGCACCGGCACGTTCACGCAGGGCACGCCCATCAGCGTCCACAGGCGGTTGAAGCGGGCGTCGCCCGTCGAGGCCAGCGTCCGCGGCGCGAAGCCGGGGGCCGAATAGGTCAGGATCGCGTCGAAATCCGAGAACAGCGTCTTCAGCAGGCGCCGCGCCCGGTGCGCCTTGCGGCGGGCGTCGTCGTAGGCGGCCGCGTCGAGCCCCTGCGCGGCGTCGAGCTGCGGACCGAGCCGCGGGCTCAGGGCGTCGCGATGGTGGGCGTATTCCCAGGCCAGCGCCTGGCGCGCCTCGAAATCCTGGACCGTCCCGTGGCTCTCGAACGCCGCGGCGAACTCCGCCGGCAGCGCGAAGTCGCGCACCAGCGCGC
>NZ_VRUV01000552.1:0-2867 GCF_008039455.1 Methylobacterium sp. WL116 | reverse complement strand
CGCCCAGGCGCATGGCCATGATGCCGGCGACCCTGGCGAGCCCGCGGGCGGCCGCGCCCATCATCACGGCGACGGGCGCTACCACACCCATGATTGAGCGCATCCGGCTGATGGCGTGGCTGTCGCCGACCTACCCGGTCGGCGCCTACGCCTACTCGCACGGGCTCGAATGGGCGGTGGAGGCGGGCGACGTCGCCGACGAGGCGGGCATCTCCGGCTGGCTCGGCGACGTGATGGAGCACGGGACCGGCCGCAACGACCTGATCCTGGCGGCCCACGCCCACCGCGCCGCGGCGGCGGCGGCTCTGCCGGACCTCGCCGGGATCAACGATCTCGCCCTGGCGCTGGCACCGTCGCGCGAGCTTCACCTCGAGACGAGCCAGCAGGGCCGCAGCTTCCTCGACGCGACCCTGGCGGCTTGGCCGTGCCCACCCCTCGACGGGGTCGCCGGGGCGCTGCCGGGGGCGGTCGCCTACCCGGTCGCGGTCGGGGCCGCCGCGGGCGCGCACGGCATGGACCGGCCGGGGATGCTGGCCGCCTACGGACTCGCCTTCGTCCAGAGTCTCGTCTCGGCCGCGTTGCGCGCCGCGCCGATCGGGCAGGCCGCGGGCACGCGGATCATCGCCGGCCTGAGCCCGCGCATCGCCGCGCTCGCCGAGCAGGCCGAGGCCTGCAGCCTCGACGACCTCGGCTCGGCGACGCTTCGCCTCGATCTCGGCTCGTTCCGGCACGAGACCCAGTATTCGCGGATCTTCCGCTCGTGATCCTCTGACGGAGCTTGCCCGCATGGCATCGAACAATGGACCCTTGCGCGTCGGCATCGGCGGGCCCGTCGGCTCGGGCAAGACCGCGCTGATGGAGCAGCTCTGCAAGCGCTTCCGCGACACCTACGAGATCTGCGCCATCACCAACGACATCTACACCAAGGAGGATGCCCGCATCCTCACGGTGGCCGGCGCGCTCCCCGAGGAGCGGATCATGGGGGTCGAGACCGGGGGCTGCCCGCATACGGCGATCCGCGAGGACGCCTCGATCAACCTGGCGGCGGTGGCCGAGATGCGCCGGCGCTTCCCGAAGCTCGACCTGATCCTGATCGAGTCGGGCGGCGACAACCTCGCGGCGACCTTCTCGCCGGAGCTCGCCGACATCACCCTCTACGTCATCGACGTGGCGGGCGGCGAGAAGATCCCGCGCAAGGGCGGCCCCGGCATCACCCGCTCGGACCTGCTCATCGTCAACAAGACCGACCTCGCGCCGCTGGTCGGCGCCGATCTCGGGGTGATGGAGGCGGACACCCGGCGCATGCGCGGGCCGCGGCCCTACGTGTTCGCATCCCTGCGGGAGGGCGCGGGAGCCGACGCGGTCGCGCGCTTCGTCGTCGAGGCCGGCGGCCTCGGTGGGATGCCGTCGCGTTAGTGCTCGGCGTTGGCCGAGCGGGAGCGGGCCGTCCCCGGGCTCTGCGGGACGCCGCCCATCAGCGCATCGAGGCGGCTCATGCGGGCGGAGAACTTCTGGGCGGTCTCGAGGGCGGCGCGGTCGCGCGGGCTCAGCGGCTTCAACCGGGTGTCGCCGGCGTGAGCCGAGGCGATCGGCAGGGCGGCGAGGACGAGGGCGGCGATGCGCAGGGACGATGTCATGATCATCACTCCATGCCGGCTCGGCCGTTCACGCGCGAGCACGGGTCGGCCTTCGGCAGGACTTCAACGTAGGGGTGAACGTGCGGCCAAGCTGTGCGCTGTCGCACCGCGGCCGGCGACCGCGCGCATCTCGACAGCCGGATCGATCGATGCAAGGTTTCGTCCGGAATAGCGCCGGCCGGAGGCATCGTGTCCGCCGGCTGTGATGGAGCGGGCATGTCGCCGGAATTGCAGGAATCGCGTGCGGCCCTGATCCTGATCGCCGTCGTGGTCGTATCCGTTCTGATCTTCGGGGCCGTGACCCTGTTCAGCCAGATCGGCTGATCGTCCCCCCTCGTCCGGTCTCGGGCCTCGCCCGAGCGATGTCGGGAATCGAACGGGGCGACGTCTCGGCCTCGTCGGCCGGGCCTGCGCGCCTGCACTGGGCTCGAACAGCATTCCCAGCATCGGATAGCCCTGCATCCCCCAGGAATCGGTAGAATGCAGCGGTGTCGAGCCTGATCCGAGTGTTGAATTAACGCGTTGTTAATTCCATCTTGGGTTGTATATCGGCGGTTCCCAAGCGAAACTGCAACCGAACCGTGGAGGTCCTCCATGCGCTCAGAAACGATCGACCGGTCCCGCTCGCGGCCCGTCGACCTGACGGCGGCCCTGTCGGCCTCCGGCGTGGTCGGAACCTGGGCCTGGTCGGCCCAGCCCGACCGCTGCATTCTGGATGCCGGGGCCGCCGACGTTCTGGCGGGAGACCATGCGATCGCCGGGCTGCCCGTGCCGTTCGAGCGGGCCAAGGCCCGCGTCCATCCCGACGACTTGCCGAAGCTGTCGCGCCACTTCAAGCGCCTGCGCCGCAGCGGGGGCCTGTTCGTCGCGGAATACCGCACCGTCTCGACCGCCGGCCGCGTCCGCCGGATCCTCGATCGCGGCCGGCTCGTCCGCAACGAGTCGGGGACCGTGCTGCACGGCCACGGGATCATCATCGACGTCACCGAGGGCGATCTCGACCTCGGCGCCTTCGCCGAGATCGAGCGGAAGGACCCCTCGGCGATCCTCGACACCGCCGCCGCTCACGCCTTGGCCTGCCGCGAGACGATCGATCAGCTCGACAACTCGGAGTTGCGTCTTCTCGTCGACGTGCTGCTCCTCAGCCTCGGCCAGCAGATCGCCGCCCTGTCGCGCGGGCCGGGGCGCGGGCACTGATCGTCGAACCGGCCGGTGCGGCGCGCGTGCCGC
>NZ_VRUV01000551.1:0-2868 GCF_008039455.1 Methylobacterium sp. WL116 | reverse complement strand
GTATTCGAGGCCGGCGAAGAAGTCGCGCGCGGCCAGGATCGTCTCGCGGGAGGGCGGCTCGCGCGAGCGCAGCACGAACTCGACGAGCTTGAGCCCCTGGCGCTCGCAGGCCTCGCGCTCCAGCGCCACGCCCGGGATGATCCCGCGATAGGCCTCGCGCCAGGCCGCATCGAACACCGCCGACAGCGCGCCGACATCCGCGTTGCGGGCCCGGCGGATGCTCGTGGTGCGGGTGCTCATGGCCGGACCCTTCGGTTCGATCGTGCGGTTGGCGGGGGGCAACCCGCGGCAGGCCGTCAGGTTCGCCCCCGATCGGGGCGAACAGAAGGCAGCCAAGCGCCCTTCGCGACCGGCACAGGCAAGGGAGATGCCGAATTGCCGGCCCGGGGGCGCGCTGATAGAGCCTGCCCCTCGCCACCACCGCGAGAGCCCGTGTTCAACCGCTTCCTCAGCCCCGAGACCCGCTACGCCCGGCGCATGGCCCGCATCGAGCGCTTCGCGCGGCCGATCAGCGGCGCGCCGGCACGGCTCGGCGCCTGGGCGAACATGCTGTTCGTCGATCACGGCATCTTCCGGATGGCCTATCTCAACCGCCACCGGATCGGCACGGGCAAGATGTGGCGCTCGGCCCAGCCGGGCCCGCACCAGCTGGCGCGCTTCCGGGCGGAGGGGGTCCGCACCGTGGTCTCGCTGCGCGGCGGGCGCGAGCACGGCTCCTGGCCGCTGGAGCGCGAGGCCTGCGAGCGCCAGGGGCTCAAGCTCGTCGAGTTCGTGCTGCGCTCGCGCGAGCCGCCCTCCCGCGAGACGATCCTGGCCGCGCGCGACTTCTTCGCCGGCCTCGAATACCCGGCGGTGATGCACTGCAAGTCGGGCGCCGACCGGGCGGGCCTAGGCGCCGCCCTCTACCTGATCCTGCACGAGGACCGCCCGGTGGCGGAGGCCGCGCGCCAGCTCTCGGCCCGCTACGGCCATTTCCGCTTCGCCAAGACCGGGATCCTGGATGCGTTCTTCGCCCGCTACGCCCTCGAGGGCGCAGGGCAGGGGCTCGACTTCCTGACCTGGGTCGAGACCGTCTACGACCCGGAGGCGCTCAAGCGCGGCTTCCGGCCGGGCTTCTGGTCCGACGTGGTGGTCGACCGGGTGATCGGGCGGGAGTGAGCTACTCCGCCGCCGGCCGCGCCGCGTCGCGGAACGGGTGGGCCGGGTAGGTCCCGACGATCCGCAGCTCGCGCGAGAAGTAGGCGAGCTCGGCCAGCGCGCGGGCGAGGCCCGGCTCCTCGGGATGGCCGTCGACCTCGGCGTAGAACTGCGTCGCGGTGAACTCGCCGTCGACCATGTAGCTCTCGAGCTTCGACATGTTGACGCCGTTGGTCGCGAAGCCGCCGAGCGCCTTGTAGAGCGCGGCCGGGATGTTGCGCACCCGGAAGACGAAGCTCGTCACCATCGGGCGGTCGCCCGCCGCCACCGGCAGGGCCTCGGGGCGGAACACCACGAAGCGCGTCGTGTTGTGGGCCTCGTCCTCGACGTCGCGGGCGAGGATGTCGAGGCCGTAGACCTCCGCCGCCAGAGCCGGCGCCAGCGCCGCGCGGGAAGGATCGCCCGCCTCCATCACCTCGCGGGCGGCGCCCGCGGTGTCGCCGGCCACCACCGCCTTGAGGCCGAGCCGCCGGATGATGCGACGGCACTGGCCGAGCGCGTGGACGTGGGTGTGGACCGAGCGCAGGTCCTCGATCCGCGTGCCCGGCAGCACCATGAGCTGGAAGTGGATCGGCAGGAAGTGCTCGGCGACGATGTGCAGGGCCGAGGTCGGGATCAGGTGGTGGATGTCGGCGACGCGGCCGGCGATCGAGTTCTCGATCGGGATCATCGCCGCCTGCGCACGGCCCTCGGTGACCGCCGCGAAGGCGTCCTCGAAGGTGGGGCAGGGCAGGGCGGTCCAGTCCGGGTAGGCCTCCGCGCAGATGATGTGCGAGTTGGCGCCGGGCTCGCCCTGGTAGCTGATGGTCTTCGGATCGGTCATCGCAACGGTCAGTTGAGGCGGCGGGCGCCGAGCAGCGCGCGGGCGCGCTCCAGGTCGGCGGGGGTGTCGACGCCGAGCGGCAGGTCGTCGACGATCGCGGCGTCGATGCGCATCCCGGCCTCCAGCGCGCGGAGCTGCTCCAGCTTCTCGCGGGTCTCGAGCTCGCCCGGCGGCAGCGCCATGAAGCGCGCCAGCGCCCGGCGGCGATAGGCGTAGAGGCCGATATGGTGGAACAGCGGCCCATCGCCCCAGGGGGCGCGGGCGCGGGTGAAGTAGAGCGCGCGCAGGCGCTCCGGCCCGACCGTGTGGCCGACGAGCTTGACCACGTTCGGGTTCTCGGCCTCCGCCGGGTCGACGATCGGCGCGCACAGCGTGGCGATGTCGACCGCGCGGTCGGCGAGCAGCGCCACCGCCGCCCCGATCGCCCGCGGATCGATCGTCGGCAGGTCGCCCTGCACGTTGACGACGACGTCGTGGTTGCCCTGCGGGTCGACGATCTCCAGGGCCTCGGCGAGGCGGTCGGAGCCCGACGGGTGATCGGCCCGCGTCATCACCGCGACGCCGCCCACCGCCTCGACCGCGGCGGCGATCTCGGCGGTGTCGGTGGCGACGACCACCGGCCCGATCCCGGCCTCGACCGCGCGGCGCCAGACATGCACGATCATCGCCTCGCCGGCGATCAGCGCCAGGGGCTTGTTCGGCAGCCGCGTCGCCGCGAGGCGGGCGGGGATCAGGACGAGGGGATCGGACATCGACGGGCGATCTGCGGGACGGCGGCCGGGCCGCGGGCCGGTGCTTAACAGGCGCCCGCCGGCTTGTCATCGAAGCCGTGCGCCGGGCCTCGGGCG
>NZ_VRUV01000550.1:0-2873 GCF_008039455.1 Methylobacterium sp. WL116 | reverse complement strand
GCACGGGTCCGGCCTGCCGGCGATGTCGGCCAGCGGAAGCGGCATCGCCGGCAGGCCGGACCCGTGCCGGTTCGCCCCGAGGATGAACACGAGGCAGGCCGCGGCCTGACCCGCCGCGAAGGCGATCGCCGCGCCGGCGACGCCGAGATGCGGGATCAGCGCCAGCGAGAGCACGCTCACCGTCACCAGGGTCGCCGTCGAGGCCACGGCCTCGAGGCGGCTCGACTGCGTGAAGTAGATGATCTGCCCGAAATAGTAGGCGCGGAACATCATCAGCACGCTGGCCAGGATCAGCACCGGGGCCAGCGCCCGCGCCTGGTCGCGATAGTCCGGCCCGAGCAGGACCGAGACGACGACCCCGTCGAAGTTGAGGTAGAACGCGGCGCCGAAGGCCGCGACCAGCGCCATCGCGCGGGCGGCGTCGCACAGCACCGCGGTCGCTGCCGGCATCCCCCCGGCGCGCGCCTCGCGCTTGGCGATCGAGATCAGCGAGAGGGCCAGCGCCTCGCCGAACACGACGAAGCTCTGCTTCAGGAAGTCGGCGATCGCGCCGTAGGCGCCGAGATGCTCCGGCCCGACGGTCTTCACGATGATCAGCCGGTCGACCACCTGGGCCAGAGCCGCGATGCCGAAGGACAGCACCAGCGGCCAGCCGTAGGCGATGAGGCGCAGCGCCTCCGCCCGGCTGCCGCGGCCCGGCATCAGCGGGACCACCGTCGCGGCGGCCGGGATCGACGACAGCGCGTAGGCGGTCGCCACGGCCAGCGCGAGATGGACGGCGTCGCCCGACACCATCAGCACCGCGCTGCCGAGGCCGAGGATCAGGATTCCGCGCAGGACGACCGACATCGCCACCGCGACGGCCTGCAGCCGTGTGCGCGCGATCTCGGTGGCGCCCTCGAACAGGGTCGTGCCGAAGGCGAGCGCGACGATCGCCGCCGCGAGCCGCGGCGACACGACGTGAAGCGCCACCGCGAGCGCGCTTCCGATCGCCGCCAGCGCCAGCGTGCACAGCAGGATGCGCAGGACCGTCCCGACCTGCGCGCCCTCGCTCGCCTCGTCGTACAGCGCGAAGAACGCGAATTTCGGCCATTGGCAGGTGGCTCCGTAGAGCACCAGCGACCAGGACAGGATGTAGAGGTAGGTGCCGTAGCTCTCCGGCGGCGCGAGACGCGTGAACACCGCGACCGAACCGAGGTTGATCGCTGCGGCGAAGCCGCGGGAGCCGACGTAGATCGCGGTGTGGTGGGCGATCATCCGCGACCGCCGGGCGGCCGGACGGCCCGGTGCCCCCGGAACGGGACCGATCCGCTCTGGTGCGGGATGGCTCGGGCGAGCGGGCGGGCGGGGAGACGGGACGGCATCGGCGGACGCTGCACCGGCCGTGGCGCCGCGTCCATCCCGCAATGCGGCGACGGTTGACCGGCCGTTGACTTCGCAACCGCGAAGGCGCATAGCCCGAGGGCAGCGTCAGCGGCCGACAGACGGGTCCGCCTGAGAGGGCTGCGTGACGGATACGAGGGACGGCGCGGATCGCGCCTCTCCGAATGTCCGGCCCCTCTCTTCATAACGTGCATGCACCCGGGCCGCCCCATCACGCGGGCAGCCTCCTGCTCTACGGATCGCACCTCTCTCCGTACTTGGCGGCGCCGCTCGACACGAGCCGGGCCCGCGCTCGCGATCCGGCTGCCTGAGAAGTAACACCTTGACCCAGTTCACCGATTTCGGCCTCGCCCAGCCCGTGCTGAAGGCGCTCGAAGAGGCCGGCTACCACACCCCCACCCCGATCCAGTCGCAGGCGATCCGCCCGGCGATGGAAGGCCGCGACCTCTGCGGCATCGCCCAGACCGGCACCGGCAAGACCGCCGCCTTCGCCCTGCCGATCCTGCACCGCTTGAGCCTCGAGAAGCGCCATGCGCCGCGTCGCGGCTGCCGGGTGCTGGTGCTCTCGCCGACCCGCGAGCTCGCCAACCAGATCGCCGAGAGCTTCTCCGATTACGGCCGGCACCTGCCGCTGACCAACACCGTCGTGTTCGGCGGCGTCACCATCGGCCGCCAGGAGCGGGCGCTGGCGCCGGGCGTCGACATCCTCGTCGCCACCCCGGGCCGGCTGATCGACCTCGTCGACCGCCGCTCGCTGACGCTGGAAGGCGTCGAAATCCTCGTCCTCGACGAGGCCGACCAGATGCTCGACCTCGGCTTCATCCATGCGCTCAAGCGCATCGTGAAGATGCTGCCGGCCAAGCGCCAGAGCCTGTTCTTCTCGGCGACCATGCCGAAGAACATCGCCGGCCTCGCCGACCAGTACCTGCGCGATCCGGTCCAGGTCGCCGTCACGCCGGTGGCCACCACCGCCGAGCGCGTCGAGCAGCAGGTGATCTTCGCCCATACCGGCGCCAAGCAGGCGCTGCTCGCCCACATCCTGCGCGATCCGAAGATCGAGCGCGTGCTGGTCTTCACCCGGACCAAGCACGGCGCCGACCGCGTCGTGCGCGGCCTCGAGAAGGTTGGTACCGCGGCCTCCGCCATCCACGGCAACAAGTCCCAGCCGCAGCGCGAGCGCGCGCTGGCCGCCTTCAAGGACGGGCAGTGCCGCGTGCTGGTGGCGACCGACATCGCCGCGCGCGGCATCGACGTCGAGGCGGTGAGCCACGTCGTCAACTTCGACCTGCCGAACGTGCCCGAGAGCTACGTCCACCGCATCGGCCGCACCGCGCGCGCCGGCGCGGACGGGCTCGCGATCTCGTTCTGCAACGACGAGGAGAAGGCGTACCTGCGCGACATCGAGCGCATCACCCGCCAGCGCATCCCCGTCGCCCCCTCGGGGATCCGCTCGCGCGATGCCTAGCCGGAACCGCGTCGGAACGGAACCC
>NZ_VRUV01000054.1:0-15374 GCF_008039455.1 Methylobacterium sp. WL116 | reverse complement strand
ACAAGCGCGTCGAGCGCATTTGGCGGCGTGAGGGTCTGAAGGTCCCAGCCAGACAGCCCAAGCGGGGCCGGATCTGGGACAACGACGGCTCCTGCGTCCGTCTTCGCCCGGAACACCGCAATCACGTGTGGTCGTACGACTTCGTCGAGGCCCGCACGCATGATGGACGCAAGATCCGGATGCTCAATGTGGTCGATGAGTTCACCCATGAATGCCTGGCGATCCGGGTCGCCCGCAAGCTGAAAGCGATTGACGTCATCGACGTGCTCTCGGACTTGTTCATCGTGCGTGGCGTACCTGGCCATATCCGTTCGGATAACGGCCCGGAGTTCGTTGCGAAGGCCCTCCAAGCTTGGATCACCGGCGTCGGAGCAAAGACGGCCTACATTACGCCAGGCTCACCGTGGGAGAACGGCTACGTCGAAAGCTTCAACGCGCGGCTTCGCGACGAACTCCTGAACGGCGAGATTTTCTACACACTCAGGGAAGCGCAGGTCGTCATCGAAAGCTGGCGACGTCACTACAACGGCGTGCGCCCACATGCATCGCTGGGATACCGGCCGCCGGCACCGGAGGTGTTCATGCCAGCCTTCTCCGCTTGGCCGGCTGCGCTTGCCAGACCAGCTCCGCCGGCCAAGCTACCCGTGGCGGAGCGGCCCACCGTGCACTAACTTTACCCTTGGACCACCTCGTGGGGGCCGGTCAGTAGCCGCTGTCTTGAATCCAAGCGCAGCCACGATGCCATCGGCGACGGCGAGGCGCGCCGCAACGATACCATGATGGCTACCGCGCGCTCGCACGAGTTCCAGTGCGCCGCGAACGCAACCGAACACGACGAGAAGGCTACCGCCAAATTCGATTAGCGCGGCAAGAGCACGTATCCACTGGTCGATGAGAGGCACCGCTCAAGTCTCCGTGCGATCTCATGGCTGATCTGCCATCGGCGAACTTGATCCAGGCGCTTGGTGCGACCGCTCCTCGGCCTTGTCGATCTCCTGCTGCAGGAAGTAGTTCAGCAGCGTTCGGATCGCCGCGATGGCCGCGAGTTGGCCGATCTCGGACCAGGTCGGTGCTACGGCCGTGCGCAGGATGTCGGCGCCAAGCTCGAACTCCAGCGCCACGGCAAGCCAGCGACCGAGCCTCAGCCGCACCTGTTCCTTGGCTGCCTGCGGTCCATCATCATCCGAACGACGCAACGAAGCAGGCAAAAACAGTAGGAGGGCGAAGACAGTAGCCTCCAGCGTCGCAAACCCGATGATCAGGGCCGCTGCGGCCTCCGTGCCGACGGCGAGCCACACGGTGAAGGTTTTGATCGTCTCTTCCATTCCGGAACATTGCTCATCGCTTGATACCCTGGCCGCGGGTGCGACCAACAACCGGAACAATTCCACCCGGCCCTCAGGTTTTTCATTCCAACCCGTAGGAACCGCATCGGTGACCCGGGAGTGTCTCTCCCTAGAGAATAACTACCAGACGCGTGCGTCACCGGCTCGCTGAGGCGCACGATGGTCTTCATGCCCTGGAGCGTGGGCTGCAAGATGTCACCACTGAACTCAGACATATGTCCTATCCGCTGCTATGTCAGGAATCGAACTGTTTTCCTGACACTGACTTTTTGCATAACGTATTTTCGCGTATTCGAACGTTGGTGTTCGGTGAGGAGATACGCCGATGATCGATGAGGCCGGCCACATGCAGATGCGGCAGATCGTGGCCGGCCTGTCCGAAGGTGTGATCCTGATCGAGCCGGATCAGACCATCGCCTACGCGAATGCCGCCGCCGTGATGATGCATGGCGTTGCGGACGCGAGCGATCTCGGCGCCACCGTGTCGGAGTACCGTGCGAACTTCACGCTGCACTACCGCAATCACCGGGAGATCGGGCCGCTGCAGCATCCCCTCGATCGGGTGCTTGCCGGCGAGGTGTTCCGCGACGTCGTGGTTGAGCTGGTCCCAACCCGGGATCCGTCACACAAATGGATGCACCGTATCCGTAGCTTGGTGACCACGGATGCGGATGGCACGCCGAGCGGCCTTGCCTTGGTGATGCAGGATGTGAGCGAACGCTACCAGGCCGAAGCCCGGTTCGAACGCATGTTCAACGCCAACCCGGCCCCGGCGATCATCTGCCGGATCAGCGATCTGCGCTTCGTGCGGGTCAACCATGGTTTCCTCGACCTAACCGGCTACCATCGTGATGACGTGCTCGGTCGGACCTTCTGCGAAATCGATCTGCTGCGCGAGGCCGAGCGACGCGAGATGGCGATCCATCGCCTGCACGCGGGCCACACGATTCCGCAGATGGAAGCGCAGCTCGCCACGCCTTGCGGGAAGGGCCGCTACGTGATCGTGGCCGGGCACGCCATCGAGATGCCAGGTCCGGGCGGCGTCGAGCCGTGCATGCTGTTTACCTTCGCCGACCTGGAGGATCGCCGTAAAGCCGAGATGTCGCTGCGCCACAGCGAGGAGCGCTTCGCCAAGGCGTTCGATCTCTCGCCGGTTCCAGGTGCGCTGATGAGTGCGGACGGATTGGAGATTACCAGCGTCAACCAAGCCTTCGTCACCGCGTTCGGGCATGCCCCCGAGGCCGCGGATGGCCAATCGCTCACGGACCTTGCGCTCTGGGTCGATCGTGCCGAGCAGCGCAAGTTCTCACGCGATCTCAAGCGGCTCGGCAGTGTCCGAGGCTTCGAGGCCGTGTTGCAGGATGCGGCCGGCGCCAAGATCGACTGCTTCATCTCGGCCGAGCGGGTGATCATCAACAACGAGGCCTGCGTGCTGTGCGTCCTGCAGGACATTACCGCCCGCAAGCGCTCGGAACGCGAACTGATCACCGCGATCGAGGTGGTGATGGCTGACGCGTCGTGGTTCAGCCATGGGGTGATCGACAAGCTGGCGACCTTGCGCAACCCGACCCGTTCCGGCCGGCCGTCGGTCGGGATCGAGAACCTGACGATCCGGGAGCAGGACATGCTGACGCGGATCTGTCAGGGGGCCACCGATCAGGAGATCGGGGCCGAGCTGAAGCTGTCGCCGAACACGGTGCGCAATCACGTCTCGGCGCTCTATCGCAAGCTCGGGGTCAACCGCCGCAGCGCCGTCGTGGTGTGGGCGCAGGAGCGTGGGATCGGGCCAAACACCCGGCACCTACGCTGAAGCGGGGGAAAACCGTGACGGAACTACCAAGTCGATTTGGTACAAATGTACTTTATGTAAATCGTTGGAACTTCGAGTAGAATACCTTATTACGCAGTGGTAGCTCTGCTCAAGCGAGCATCTCGGAAGATCATCCCCCTGGGTTGATATGAGGAGATCCGCGTGGCCGGGCGTCGGAAGGTGCTCTCTCCCGACCATATCCGGGCACTGATCAAGGAAGCCATCGGCATCATCGAGGGCGACCACGCGATCCAGGCGGAAGCTGCCGCTGAGATCGCCGCCATCGAAGCTGCACACACGTCGTCGACCCCCAAGGCAAGATCGAAGCGCTCGACCCACAGGTGATGCTGGGGCGGCGAGTAGGCGCGCAGGCTGCACTCAGCCTCTGCACACCGTCAGCACGTCTGCAGAGGCAGGCCTCCCGACCCAACTGCATGAAGTGGAACTGGACCATGTCCCTCCTCGCCTGGATCGTGCTCGGCCTGATCGCCGGCTTCATCGGCAGCAAGATCGTCAACAACACCGGCCAGGGGCTCGTCGTCGATATCCTACTCGGTGTCGTCGGCGCCGTCGTCGGCGGCTTCCTGTTCAACCAGTTCGGCCAGCCCGGCGTCTCCGGGGTGAACCTCTACAGCCTGCTCGTCGCCGTCGTCGGCGCGGTGGTGGTGCTGTGGCTCTACCACGCCCTGATGGGCCGCCGCCGGGTCCTCTGAGCCGGCATACCCCGCTTCCGCCGACTCTCGGCCGAAGACCGACCCGACCACTCCCGACGAAAGAGTTTCCACGATGGCGTTAGCTCCCGATACCACCCGTCCGGCCTACGACCGCGACCTACCGACCACCAGCCTCGCCACCCCGGCCGAGGACATGCGCACGATGGCGCTGCACTCCGTCTCCTGGGGCGCGGTCATCGCCGGCGCGGTGATCGCGCTCGTCGCCCAGGTCATCCTCAACATGGTCGGTCTCGGCATCGGGCTGTCGACCGTCGACCCGGCGGGCAACGGCACCCCGACCGCAGGCAGCCTGTCGTCGGGCGCCGGGATCTGGTTCGTGATCTCCGGCATCCTCGCCGCCACCGTCGGCGGCTGGCTCGCCGGGCGCCTCTCGGGCAAGCCCGCCAACACCACCACCGCTTACCACGGGCTGCTCGCCTGGGCGGTCTCGACGCTCGTCGTCGTCTACCTGCTGTCCTCGGCCGTCGGCGGCATCGTCAGCGGCGCGTCGAGCGCAGTGTCGAGCACGCTGGGCGGCGCCGGCAACCTGATCGGCGGCTCGGTGAAGACCGCCGCGCAGGCCGCGGCACCGTCGCTGCCCGGCATGGACAACCCGTTCTCGAACATCGAGAGCAAGGTCCGCAACGGCACCGGCAACGATCCGGAGGCCCTGAAGAACGCCGCCGTCAGCGCGATGCGCGCTGCAGTGACCGGTGACGCAGCCCAGCAGAAGGACGCCCAGGAGAAGGCCGCCCAGGCCTTGGCCAAGGCACAGAACATCCCGGTCGAGCAGGCCCGGACCCAGGTCGCCGACTACACCAAGCAGTTCAACGACACCGTCGCCCAGACCAAGGAGCAGGCCAAGCAAGCGGCCGACACCGCCGCACGCGTCGGCTCGCAGGGCGCGCTCTACGGTGCCCTGGCGCTGATCCTGGGTGCGCTGTCGGCCTTCTTCGCCGGCCGTGGTGCCGCCGTCGATCCGGTGCTCACCCGGACCGCCCCCGTCGTCACGACCCAGCGTCGGGTCTGACGGTGAGCGACCCCGTCGTCATTGAGCCGCGCCTCCTTGGGTCACAAGGCAAGAAGGCGGCGGAGGTCGCCGTCGGCGAGAGCGTAACGCTCCCGCTGATCGCCGAGACCGCCCGCATCGACAAGCGGGCGGTGGAGACCGGACGGGTGCGGGTCTCCACCCGCACCGAGACCACGGACCAGATCCTGCGTGAGACCCTGCGCAGCGACATGGTCGGCGTCACCCGGGTGGCGGTCAACCGGACCCTGACCGAGGGCGAGACGCCCCCGGTGGTCCGCGAGGAGAACGGTGTGACCATCATCCCCGTCCTCGAAGAGATCCTCGTCGTCGAGAAGCGCCTCGTCCTGAAGGAGGAGGTGCATGTCCGCCGGACCACGGCGGGCGAGGACGTCGAGGTCCCGGTGACACTGCGCAAGCAGCACGCCGTGGTCGAACGCGTGGATCCGGAAGGCCACGCCAGCGAGCAGATCAATCCCCTATCAGCTCAGGAGCAAACATTATGACGCAGACGATCACCGCGCTCTTCGATCGCCCGACCGAGGCACAGGCCGCTCAAGCCAAGCTCGTCGCCGCCGGCATCCCGCAATCGGCAATTAAGCTGGTGCAGGGAGCGCAGACGGCCCGCACCAGCGGCTCTTACGACTACCGCAAGGACGAGGGCGGGTTCTGGGGCTCGCTCAAGGACTTCTTCATGCCCGAGGAGGATCGCTACGCCTACAGCGAGGGTCTGAGCCGAGGCGGCACGCTGCTGACCGTGAGTGTCGAGCCGACGCAGTCCGACACAGCCTACGACATCCTGGAGCAGAACGGTTCGATTGATCTCGACCAGCGTGAAAGCGCTTGGCGCCAGGAAGGCTGGAGCGGCTACTCGGCCAGTGGAGCAACGGCAGCTAGCTCGACCTCGGGTACGACGGCGACCGGAACGACGGCTACGGGCGCCGCGGCGCTGAAGGCCGCCGGCACGACCACGGGCGAGTCGGACTACATCCCGGT
Organism: Methylobacterium sp. WL116; assembly: GCF_008039455.1. Taxonomy (NCBI): domain Bacteria; kingdom Pseudomonadati; phylum Pseudomonadota; class Alphaproteobacteria; order Hyphomicrobiales; family Methylobacteriaceae; genus Methylobacterium; species Methylobacterium sp. WL116. Next base: position 9,482 of record NZ_VRUV01000054.1, on the reverse strand, counting down.
TGTTGAGGAGCGGCTCAACGTCGGCAAGCGCATGGTCGACAGCGGCCGGGTGCGGGTGCGCTCCTACGCCGTTGAGAAGGCGGTAAGCGAGAACGTCACCTTGCATGACGAGACCGTGCACGTCGATCGGCGTGTGGTCGACCGGGCGGTGACGCCGGGCGACATGGCTCTGTTCGAGGACAAGGTCATTGAGGCCACCGAGATGCGCGAAGAGGCGGTGGTGTCTAAGGAAGCCCGGGTCGTTGGTGAGGTCGGCATCCGCAAGGATGCGGCTCAGCGCGTCGAGACCGTGACCGATAAGGTGCGCCATACCGAGGTCGAGGTCGAGGACGAGCGCGGCAACGTCAGTCGCACTGGCACGACCGGCACCACCACGACGGACGCCGCGCCCGGCACCCGCAAGCCGGTCTGATCCATCCGAGAAGCGCTGCCTGGAGCTTTGATGTACCAGGCAGCGCATGATGCCGAGATCCGAGTTCGGGTCGGCCCGTTCTCGACTGCAACCCGTCAAACAGGCGCCGCCATGTTCCTGAACCGCTCGCTTCTTCTCCTCTTGCCGCTGCTCGCGGCAGCACCCGCATCGGCACAGACAACCGTCACCGGGCAGCCGGCAGCAGGTGGGGTCTCTAGTGCGACCTCCGGTGGTCAGAACGCCGTGACACGGCCGAACACGGATCACGCCAACACGATAGGGGCCAGTGGGACGGGAGCGAACGTCAAACTGGAGCGGGGCGCCAACAGCTTCACCGAGGGTGAGGCCCGCCGGCGTCTCGATCAGGCCGGCTACCACGAGGTCAAGAACCTCAAGAAGGACGGCGACGGCATCTGGCGCGGCGATGCGCTGATGGGCAGCAAGCCGGCCAGCGTCGGCCTCGACTTCAAAGGCAACGTCGCGGTGCGCTAGCCGGTTTCCGCGTTCGATTCATCCGGTTCAAACCCTTCGGAGTGCTTCCATGCCCACACAGACCCTCTCGGCCCTGTACGATCGCTACGACGACGCTGCCGCGGCCGTGACGAAGCTGGAGGCGGCCGGTGTGCCGCACTCCGACATCAGTCTCGTCGGCAACAAGACGGAGACGACCACCACTGGAACCAGCGATCCGGTGGACCATGCCGCCAACGGTGCAGGGACCGGTGCAACGCTTGGCACGATCCTGGGTGGCGGTGCCGGTCTCCTTGCTGGCCTCGGGCTGATGGCCATCCCGGGCGTCGGTCCGGTCGTGGCTGCGGGCTGGCTCGTCGCGACGTTGACCGGTGCCGGCCTCGGTGCCGCGGCAGGTGGTTTGACCGGTTCGTTGACCAGCGCCGGCGTGAGCGAGACCGATGCGCATGCCTACGCTGAAGGCGTGCGCCGGGGTGGTTCGCTACTGACCGCGAAGGTGGATGAGGCCCACGCCGCTGTAACCATGCGCATCCTGGAGGAGCATGGCGCTGTCGATCTCGACGCGCGTACGCAGGGTTGGGAAAGCGAGGGCTGGAGCAGCAAGACGGCTGGCGCGTCGCAAAGCGATACTTCGACCTTGATTGGTTCGGACGCAGCCGCAGGCTCGATCGTGCGCGAGAACGATGCGGTCGGCGCTCCCGTGGCTAGCCCGGATACACGGACGTCCGGTGCTCGCCGGGTGCGTGTCTACAATCACCCGGTCTGATCATCGGGATCCGCGCGCCAGCGCAGCCTCGGCATCGACTAATCCGATCAACCTGGTCGAAAGGCCGCTTCAGGAGTCTAGATCATGGGCCTACTCGACAGTATCATCGGCAGTGTGGTCGGCGGCAACGCCAGTCAGCAGCAGGGCGCCGGCGCCAGTCCCCTTGTAGGCGTCCTGATGAGCCTTCTGGCCGCACGGGCTGGAGGCGGCGGCCTCGGCGGCATGCTGGGCAACGCAGGCGGCGGTCTCGGGGGTGGCCTTGGGGGTCTGCTCGGTGGCGGAGCCGGAGGTCTCGGTGCCCTGGTCGAGCAGTTTACCCAGGCCGGCCATGGTGGGGCAATCAACTCGTGGATCGGCCAAGGACAGAACCAGCCAATCGCACCGCACGATCTCGGAGCGGCGCTCGGTCCGGAAACGGTGGGGCAGCTCTCACAGCAGACGGGCATGGGAAGCTCCGACCTGCTGTCGCAGCTCTCCCACCTGTTGCCAGGTGTGATCGACCAGCTCACCCCGCAAGGCCGGATGCCGACCGAGCAGGAGCACGCACACTGGTAGCTCTTGTTGCGCCTACCCAGGACAAAACGAGCTTTGCCGTTCCAATTGGATCAGCACAGAGGTGTTCGTCCTTGGCTCCTGACGACAACGCTTGCCTTTCTGATGGTCGGCAGCACCGAAGCCAACCACTAACTATCGATTAGTTTGGACAAGCTCGATACTCATTCGAGACAGGCCGGCTTCTCCCGCAACGAGCTTCTTTCCTGGCTCTCATCAGAGCTTCCTTCGGCGGTGGACCGCTACACCCCCGACGGCAGGCTGCCCGCCCATTGAGGCGTTGCACCTGAGGACATTCCGCATGCCGGTCGGGATCCCTCCCGTCCGGACGCGCCGGTCGAGATGACCGCAACGAGCACCGTGACGGTGCCACCCGAGGAACCCACCATGGCCAAGACCGCGCACGCTGAGGCTGCCAAGCACCACGAGGCCGCTGCCAAGTCGCACAAGACCGCCGCCGAGCACCACGAGAAGGGCGACGAGACCGCCGCCGCCAAGCACTCGAAGGAGGCCCATGGCCACTCCGAGAAGGCGCACGAGAGCTCGACCAAGGCCCACGGCAAGAGCGCCAAAAAGTAACCGATCCGACCCAATCCCCGGACGCGCATCTCGCGCGTCCGGCCCCGACCGAGGAGAACGAACATGGACGAGAACCGCATCACCGGCGCCGCTAGGGAACTCGGCGGCAAGGTCCAGGGCGCTGTCGGCGACGTGACCAGAGACCGCGAGACCCAGGCCAAGGGTGCGGCCAACGAGGCCAAGGGCAACGTCGAGAACCTGTACGGGCAGGCCAAGGACGCGGTGCGCGACGTGGCCGACCAGGCCTCCGACCTTGCGCAGGGTGCCATGAAGCAGGGTCGCGACGCCTTCCCCGACGCCGAGCGCGCCTACCGCCAGGGCGCCGATACGGTGACGACCTACGCCAAGGAGTCCCCGCTGATGATGGCCGCGATGGCGGGCGCGCTCGGCTACCTTCTCGCGATGGTCGTTCACGGCCGCCGCTAGGCCCGTCCCCACATCGTCCCGCAGGTCAGGAGCAGCACCATGAGCGATCCCACCCGACTTGCGGGTCCGCCCCTCGCCGATGGCCCGATGCAGGCGCCACGCTCACCGGCTGGCTTGGCCGATGCCGTGCGCGACCAAGCCAGCGGCTATGCCGACCGGCACAAGATCGAGGCTGCAGGCTTCCTCTCCGAGCTCGCCGGCGCGCTGCGTTCGGGCGGTAGCCAACTCAATGGACAAACACAGGTAAAGCCGTTCGTCCACGCCGTCGCCGACAACCTCGACGCGTTCTCGGACCGTATCATACGCCGAGGCTGGCGTGAGCTTTACCGCGACGCCGAGGGGGGCGCACTAGGCCACCCGTTGGCGACGGCCCTGGTGGTCGGGGCGCTCGGGTACGGCGCTTTCCACGTCATCCGGTCCGGCGAAGGAGGTGCTGGCAAATCCCCCGGTGAACCCAGGCAGGCGTGGGGCGGGTACCCTTGAGCGCCGTCCCGCCACCCACGTCTCCCCATGGCATTCCCAGTTTGCTCGCCGAAGCGCTCCGGGGTGCAGGCGACGTCGTCCGGGGCGAGATCGCCCTGTTCCGCCAGGAAATAACCGACAGCCTGCGAAGCGTGGTCATCGGCCTCGCGGCGATGGCTGGCGCAGCGGTGTTCGCAATCGTCGGCTTCCTGGTCCTGGTCGACGCTTTGATGAAGTGGCTCGCCGCTGTCGTCGGCTCGGAGGCGCTCTCCGCCCTGATCGTCGGTGTCGTCTTCCTCGTTCTCGGCGTCGTCCTGGCGCTGACCGCCAGGAGCCGGTTCTCGCTCAAGGGGCTCATGCCGACTCGGACAGGCCGCCAGCTTCGGCAGGACGCCACCGTTATCAAGGAGCACGCAGACGCATGATGAGTGATGCCGACGCACTGGAGCACGAGATCGAGGCAAGCCGCGGCCGCCTGGGCCGGACGCTGGACAGTCTTACGCAGCGCCTCACCCCCACCGGCATCGTCGAGGACATGCTCGGCAGCATCCGCCACGACGCGACCGGGGCCGTCCTCTACGACGGCGCGCTGGAGGCTGTCCGCCGCAACCCGGTGCCAGTCCTCATGATGTGCCTCGGCACCGTGATGCTCCTCAAGGGCAAGGGTCCCATTGGAGGGGCTGCCTACCGAGCCATACGCGATCCGGATCGGTTCGCCGTACCGAGCACTGCCATTGCCTCGAAGCCTCCAGCTACGACATCGAAAAATTCCCGGTGACCGAGACAATGACAGTCCACGACGCAGAAATGGCCAGCGTCGAAAACAGCCCTGGGACGAGGCGATATGAGCTCGCCGCGACACTGGTCAAGCTTGGGATATTCGGCAGCAGCTTTCCGTCCAGTCAGCACCTGTTCTAGCTGGACCAAGTACGGCGCCTAAGCCCAAATAATGGCAATGCGCTGACTCACCACCCAGAGAAACGCATTTAATTGCAGCTCGCTAATTCGATGAATTAGCGAAAACACTGCAGCTAAAGCACTTCTTTCTCTCAATCATATACCCATTGCGTCGAGTTAAAAGTATTGAAAGGATTCTCGCATGACCATCGAGCAAGTCTGCCTGGTGGTCGTTCTAAACCTTCTCATTGGCATCTTCATCGCACGGCTAAGGCACCTGCGTACGCCCCCATCCGCAAGCCTGATCTTGGTCGCGATGATCCTCACTGGCTTTGCGATGATCTGGCGCTCCCTCATGATCTAATATCGTCCACAATCAACCTGCTTCTGATCACAGCGGTTGGAAAAATTGTCTGAGCGCATGGAATGGGTCGCAAGACTGACGCAGATGTGCGTACGCTGCCTCGACCCGAGGCCCCCCCCTTTTTGAGCCTACTTCCCGAGGTGCCCCATGACTGACCCTATCCAACAGCTGACCCCGCAGCCACGGACTGAGACCTCCCCAATAGTCTGGACCCTCTTTCTTGGAACCGCGCTTCTTGGATTGGTGGCTCTACCGCATCGCCGACTCAGTTCGCGCCCAGAAGGCGCATCGAGTCAGCTAGGCGCCGAGGAAGGCCCAAGAACCCACGAAGGAGCGGCCGCTTCCCAGGTCGCAGATACAGAGGTTGACCGAGGCCGTAAGGCGTCCACCCCATCCGAGATCCCGGCCAAAGGTTGGCTCGATATTGGCAAGCGCCTGTTCCAAGAGTTCGGAAACGACCGTGTGCTGCTGGTTGCGGCAGGCGTCACATTCTACGCCATCCTGGCGTTGTTCCCGGCCATTGGCGCCTTTGTCTCGATCTACGGTCTTGTGGCCGACCCTACGACCATCAATGAACAGTTGGCCTCTCTTCAAAGCGTCATGCCGGGCGGTGCCCTCGATATCATCGGCGAGCAGGTCAAGCGCATCGCAGCAAAAGGAGGTGGCACCCTCGGTTTCACCGCGGCCTTTGGCATCGTCGTGTCGATCTGGAGCGCCAACGGCGGCATGAAGGCAATCTTCGATGCACTAAACATTGTCTACGACGAGAAAGAGAAGCGCAACTTCTTCTGGTTAAACCTGAGATCTCTGACTTTCACAGCCGGGGCACTTTTATTTGTGGTTCTAGCTCTTGTTGGTATCGTTGTGATACCGGCTGCGCTAGCATTGTTGAATTTGGGTTCGATGGAGTGGGTCATCGCCTTGGCACGATGGCCGATCCTACTCCTCGTTGTCCTAGGCAGCCTGGCGCTTTTGTACCGATACGGTCCGAGTCGGGAAGCTGCTAAGTGGCGTTGGGTCACGTGGGGAAGTGGCGTTGCTGGTGTTCTCTGGATTGTCGTGTCTGCGCTGTTCTCATGGTATGTGTCAAGCTTCGGCAACTACAACGAAACCTACGGGTCCCTCGGAGCCATCATCGGCTTCATGACCTGGATCTGGATTTCTACGACCATCGTCCTGCTCGGAGCGGAGTTGAACGCCGAGATGGAACATCAGACAGTCACCGATACGACCACCGGTCGGCCGGAGGAGCTTGGTGCACGCAAAGCGAAGGTGGCTGACACGGTCGCCGCTTCCGCATGAAAAGCAGACGAGACGTGCGACCCATTGCGGTCGCACGTCTCATCTGCATCGTGGCAGACTCTGTATTTGCCTATCAGTACTAAATTTAACGATCACTCGCACATAAAAGATATTAATCCCATTGACTCGTATGTCGGGTATCCAACCGTTTTCCCGATGATCACGCCCCTCGCATAAGGGCGTCCTATGGAACGTCGAGGCCGTAGCTGTCTTGAAGATCGGCACCGTATGCGAGCGGGACATGCGCTGGAGCTGAATGACAATCGTCGAGTGGATCAAGGCGTTTGCGCACGACATCTCGATCGGCATCGTGGTCACGGATGCGGCGATCGAACGTCCGGGCCCGATCATCCTCTACGCCAATCCCGCGTTCGGGCAGTTAGTCGGCCGGGACCCGGTCGAGATCGTCGGGCAGAGTCCGCGCTTCATGCAAGGCAAGGAGACGCGCCGGGAGACGCTTGACGCCTTCCACCGCACTCTATCCTCAGGCGAGCGGTTTCACGGCTACGTTACCAACTACCGCGGCGACGGAGCCAAGTACCGGGCCGAGATCGACTGCCGGCCGTTGCGGGATGCCGAGGGCGGTATTCAGGCCTTCATCTCATTCGAGCGTGAGGTCGTGCGGCGGGTCGGCCGCCCGGCTGGGAGCAGTGGCGGGCGCTACGAGCCCAGCTCGATAAGTAACGACTTGTTACCTGGCGCCCTGCGGGGCCTCGGCGTTTTCGCGCCTACGTCCGACGAGTAACCCGCGATACAATCAATTTATAAGATTGGCCTTGCGTGCCTTGAGGACCATTTCAGTATTTGATCTTTTGATAGCTTTGTATTGTCGATCGATTGTCCTGAACATTAAGGTTTAATTAATCATTTATAACCTAATTTTGACAGTAAGAACGGCCTCCTAGATAGGCTTCCCTGTTCATACATCCCGCGCTCTCGCACGAGATTGTCGTACATCCATGTGCTGCCTCAGGCGTGTGGCAGCGTGGCATCGATCCAACCAGCCCGTCACGATCGGAACCCGGCTGCATGCGCCCGAACCTCTCCCTCAAGGCCACGCTATCCGTCGCCTTCGGCCTTCTCGCCTTGATCTGCGCGGCACAGGGCACCCTTTCCATCTTGAAGCTCGCTGGCATCCGCCACAGCGTCGTGCAGGTGACGACCAATTGGTTGCCCTCCGTCATCGCCACCAACGAAATCCGCGCAGCCACCTCGGAGGTGCGGATCAAGCAGCTGCGGCTACTCAGCCTGTCCGATACGCCCGCTCGTCTCGCCGAAAATGAGGCCCAACTGGCGGCCATGCACGATAAGCTTGCCGCGGCCCGCCGCGTCTACGAACCGATGGTCTCGTCACCCGAGGAACGCGCGCTCTACGATGCCTTCGCGATGGTTTGGGGCCGTTTTGAGCGCACCGATGCGGAGATGCGCCGCCTGATGGAAGCTGGTCGGCAGGCCGCCGCGCTCACCCTGATGAGTGCGTCAGAGGCGGTCAGCCTGTACAACGATGCGCGTGCAGCCCTCCAGCGCAATGTGGCTTTGAACGAGGGTGGTGCCCGCCGCGATGCGGACGCTGCAACCGCCGAGATTGGTGCTGCGACGACCGCCGCCTACGTTGCCGTTGTGCTGGCTCTCGCCACTGCGATAGCTGCTGCCGCCTTCGGCCTGCTGCGCGTGTCGCGGCCGATCCAAGCCATGACAAGGGCAATGACCGTCATCGCCAGCGGCGATGCAGAGTCCCAGGTGCCTTATCGGAGCCGTCGGGACGAGATCGGTGCGATGGCTGCGGCGGTGCAGGTGTTTAAGGACAACCTGATCCGCACCCGCCAATTGGAGGCGGAGACGGCGCTGGCACGTCTTGCAGCCGAGGAGCAGCGCAAGGCCGGGATGCGTCAGATGGCCGATGGCTTCGAAGCCGCTGTTGGCGGGATCATCGGCATGGTCTCGTCCTCGGCCACCGAGCTGCAGGCGACAGCCCAGACTATGACCGCGACGGCGACGGAGACAGCGAGCCAGTCCACGACCGTGGCCGCTGCCGCCGAGGAGGCCGCCACCAACGTCAACACTGTCGCCGCGGCGGCCGAGGAGCTCGGCTCATCGGTGCAGGAGATCGGACGCCAAGTCGATGGCTCTGCAGCTCTCGCACAACAAGCTGTCGCCGAGGCCGATCAAACCGGCGCTTTGGTGCAGGAGTTGAGCACGGCGGTCTCGCGCATCGGCGACGTGGTCGGCATGATCTCCACCATCGCCGGACAGACCAACCTTCTGGCGCTGAATGCCACCATCGAGGCGGCGCGCGCCGGTGAAGCGGGACGAGGCTTCGCGGTGGTCGCTGCCGAGGTCAAGGAACTGGCTTCGCAGACGGCGCGGGCGACCGATGAGATCTCTGGACAGATCGCACGCATCCAGGCGTCCACCGGTCAGGCTGTCACGGCGATCGGCGGCATTACCGCCCGGATCCAGGAGATCAGCGGTGTAACAACGTCCATTGCGGCCGCCGTTGAGCAGCAGGGCGCGGCGACACAGGAGATCGTGCGCAACGTCAGCCAAGCGGCGATGGGAACCGGCGAGGTCACAAGTAACATCGCCGGCGTGGCAGGCGCGGCAGAGAAAACGGGGGGGGCAGCCAGCCAGGTGCTGGGCGCGGCGTCCGAGCTATCGCGCCAAGCCGAGACCCTGACGGCCGAGGTGGGACGCTTCCTCGCCACCGTACGGGCCGCGTGAGGCGGCGATGACCGAGATCCTATCGTTCACCGGGCGGCTGAACCCCGAGGGTGCAGCCCGTCTCAGCGCCGCCCTGACGCAAGCCTTCGCGGACGGCGCCGATCTCGGCCCGCGAGGACCGCAGATCCGCGCTCTGGGGCTATCGCTCGGTTCCCTCGTCGATGCCCTGCGCGCCGAGCTCGATTGGCTCGATGTATGTCCGGCGGACAGTCAGCTCCTATCATCCGGGCATCCCGGGTGCCGAGCCCTACTCGCCGAGTTCGAGCGTTTCGCCGAACTCGCTCGCGCCTACCGCGCCGCTGACACGCCTGACGCGGTCGGCCGTGCGGAGCTGTGACCTCGATCCCGGAGCATGACGGTGTCCGACTTCCCCGCCTCACCCGACGAGGAAGCCCGCCTGCGGGCGCTCGCCGCGCACGATTGGCTTGATGCCCGCCCCGATCCTGTGTCTTGTGCCCATCTCCGCGCCCCCGGGGCCGGGGCCTGTGGCGTGTGGCGGGTGGGGGGGGGGGAGGGGGGGGGGGGGGGGG
>NZ_VRUV01000549.1:0-2881 GCF_008039455.1 Methylobacterium sp. WL116 | reverse complement strand
GCCGAGGACGCGCTCGCCGCGGCCCGGCGCTTCCGCGCGGCGGCGTTCTCCGCGATCCTGATCGACACCGCGCCGCGCCCGCAGGATTCGGCGCGCGCCCTGGCCGAGGCGATGGGCGCCCGCTATCTCCCGTTGCCGCAGGCCGACGCCCGCAAGCTCAGCGCCGCGGTGCGGGCGGCGGGCGCGGCGGCGTGACGGCTCGCATCGGCAGGTCCTTCAGGAAACCAGGTCCTTCAGGAAACCATGACACGCATGTCCGAGGACCGCCCGGACTGGGAGCGCGACGGGCGCGACTGGCCGCATCGCGACGCCAGCCGCTTCGTCGAGGCTTCCGGCCTGCGCTGGCACGTGCAGGCGATGGGGCCGGCCGACGCCCCCGTGCTGCTCCTCGTCCACGGGACGGGCGCGGCGACGCATTCCTGGCGCGGGCTGATGCCGGCCTTGGCCGGGCGCTTCCGCGTGATCGCGCCGGACCTGCCCGGCCACGGCTTCACCGATCCGCTGCCGGCCGGCCGCCTGTCGCTTCCCGGCATGGCGTCCGCCCTGGCCGACCTGACGACGCAGCTCGACGTGAGGCCGGTCGTGGCGGTCGGCCATTCGGCGGGCGCCGCGATCCTGGCCCGGACCTGCCTCGACGCGCGGCTATCGCCGAGGCTACTGGTGGCGCTGAACGGCGCCCTCAAGCCGTTCCCAGGTCTTGCCTCGATCCTGTTCCCAAGCATGGCGCGGATGCTGTTCCTCAATCGGATGACGCCGAAGATCTTCGCCTGGACGGCGGACCGCGCCGCGGTGCAGCGGCTGATCCAGGGCACCGGCTCGCGCATCGACCCCGTCGGGCTCGACCTCTATCGCCGCCTGTTCCGGAAGCCCGCCCACGTCGCCGGAGCGCTCGGCATGATGGCGAACTGGAACCTCGACGCCCTTGACCGCGCGCTGCCGCGGCTCGGCGTCCGCACGCTGCTCGTCGTCGGCTCCGACGACAAGGCGATCGCGCCCGACACCGCCTTCGCGGTGCGCGACCGCCTGCCCGATGCCCGCGTCGAGCTGATGCGCGGCCTCGGCCACCTCGCGCACGAGGAAGCGCCCGAGCGCGTCACTGCGGCGATCCTCGCGGAGTTCGACGCCCTGACCGCAGCCGAGGCGCCGCGGTCCGCCCGAGCCTCAGAAAGGCCCTTGCCTGAGGTCGGCAATCGACCTTAGTGTCAAACCATGTTGACACTCGATGCGTCGGTACCGTTGACACATGCGGATCGCCGGCCCCACGCCGTCGTCGTGGGCAGCGGTTTCGGCGGGCTCGCCGCCGCGATCCGCCTCGGTGCCCGCGGCTACCGGGTCACGGTGCTGGAACGGCTCGACAAGCCGGGCGGGCGGGCCCGCGTCCACCGGCAGGACGGCTTCACCTTCGACGCCGGCCCGACCATCGTTACCGCGCCGTTCCTGTTCGAGGAACTGTGGACGCTGTGCGGGCGGCGCATGGCGGACGACGTCACCCTGGTGCCGATGCGGCCCTACTACCGCATCCGGTTCGACGACGGCGCCACCTTCGACTATTCCGGCGACCTGGCCGCCATGCGGGCGGAGGTCGCCAAGTTCTCGCCCGCCGACGTGGCCGGCTACGAGCGCTTCATGGCGCAGAGCGAGGCCATCTTCCGCGTCGGCTTCGAAGAGCTCGGCCACGTGCCCTTCGGCCGCATCCGGGACATGCTGCGGATCGCGCCGGACCTCGTGCGGCTAGGCGGCCACCGCAGCGTCTACGACGTGGTGGCGAAGTACATCCGCGACGAGCGCCTGCGGACCATCTTCAGCTTCCACCCGCTGCTGATCGGCGGCAGCCCGTTCCGGGCGAGCGCGATCTACTGCCTGATCGCCCATCTCGAGCGGCGCTGGGGCGTGCACTTCGCCATGGGCGGCACCGGCCGCCTCGTCAACGGCCTCGTCGGCCTGATCGCGGGGCAGGGGGGCGCCCTGCACTGCGACGCGGAGGTCGCCGAGATCACCGTCGCCCGCGGCGCGGCCACCGGCGTGCGCCTGGCCGACGGCACGACGATCGCCGCCGACATCGTCGTCTCGAACGCCGATTCCGCCCACACCTACCGCAATCTGATCCCGGCATCCGCCAGACGGCGCTGGACCGATCGCAAGGTCGACAAGGCCCATTCCTCCATGGGCCTGTTCGTCTGGTACTTCGGAACGAAGCGGAAATATCCGGACGTCGCCCACCACACCATCCTGATGGGGCCGCGCTACCGCGCGCTGATCGACGACATCTTCCGCAGGAAGCACCTCGCCGACGACTTCTCGCTCTATCTCCACCGGCCGACCGAGACCGACCCGATGCTGGCGCCGCCGGGATGCGACGCGTTCTACGTGCTCTCGCCGGTGCCGAACCTCGCCGGCGGCCAGGATTGGGCGGCGCTCGCCGAGCCCTACCGCCGGCTCATCGAGGCGTCCCTTGAGGCGACCGTGCTGCCGGGCCTCTCGGCCGAGCTCGTCACCTCGAAGGTGACGACGCCGCAGGATTTCCGCGACGATTTCCTGAGCTTCCGCGGCTCCGGCTTCGGGCTGGAGCCGGTGCTGACGCAGTCGGCGTGGTTCCGTCCGCACAACGCCTCGGAAGACGTGCGCAACCTGTTCCTCGTCGGCGCCGGAACCCATCCCGGCGCCGGCCTGCCCGGCGTCCTGTCCACGGCCCGCGTCCTCGATACGGTGGTTCCCGATGCGCGCGTCTTCGCCTGAGTCGCTTCCGGCCGCGTTCCTGGCCGCCCTGCGCCCGGCCTCGTCGCACGCGTCGGAGGCCGACCACGCCGCCTGCCGCGCCGCGATCCGGGCGATGTTGGTGAGCTGCATCGCCACGCCGAGGTCGCAGGCCCGCGCCAGCACG
>NZ_VRUV01000548.1:0-2888 GCF_008039455.1 Methylobacterium sp. WL116 | reverse complement strand
GGCCGGCCCCGCGCGCGACCTCGACCCGGTCGAGCCCGGCGGGCGCGCCCTTCGACGTCGAGCACATCCGGAAGGACTTCCCGGCCTTGCACCAGAGCGTGAACGGGCACCCCCTGGTCTGGCTCGACAACGCGGCGACCACGCACAAGCCGCAATCGGTCATCGACGCGACCTCCGAGTTCTACGCCCGCCACAACTCGAACATCCACCGGGCCGCGCACGCGCTGGCCGCGCGCTCCACCGACCTGTTCGAGGGCGGCCGCGAGAAGGTGCGCCGCTTCCTCAACGCGCCCTCGAAGGACGACATCGTCTTCCTGCGCGGCACGACGGAGGCGATCAACCTCGTCGCGAACTCGTACGGCCGGGCCAACATCGGCCCGGGCGACGAGATCATCGTCTCGACGATCGAGCACCACGCCAACATCGTGCCCTGGCAGCTGCTCAGCCAGGCCACCGGCGCGACCCTGCGGGTGATCCCGGTCGACGATCGCGGCGAGATCATCTTCGAGCAGTACGCCGCCCTGCTGTCGGGCCGGACCAAGATCGTCTCGGTGACCCATGTCGCCAACGCGCTCGGCACGGTGAACCCGGTCCGCGAGATCATCGCCCTCGCCCACGCCTACGGCGTGCCGGTGCTGGTCGACGCGGCCCAGTCGACCCCGCACATCCCGATCGACGTGCAGTCGCTCGACGCCGACTTCGTGGTTTTCTCGGGCCACAAGGTCTTCGGGCCGACCGGCATCGGCGCGCTCTACGGCAAGACGCACCTCCTCGCGGCGATGCCGCCGTGGCAGGGCGGCGGCCACATGATCGAGGACGTCACCTTCACGAAAACCGTCTACAAGGGCGCGCCGGAAAAGTTCGAGGCGGGCACGCCGGACATCGCCGGCGCCGTGGGCCTCGGCGCGGCGCTCGACTATCTCGAGAGCGTCGGCCTGCCGGCGATCGCGGCCTACGAGCACGACCTGCTGGACTATGCGCAGGCCGGCCTCGCCGACATCAGGGGCCTGCGCCTGATCGGCACCGCCCGCGAGAAGGCGAGCGTGATGTCCTTCGTGATCGAGGGACAGACGAACGAGGCGGTGGCCCACCACCTCGACCGCCACGGCGTCGCCGTGCGCTCCGGGCACCATTGCGCCCTGCCGGCCCTGCGCCGCTTCGGCGTCGACCAGTCGATCCGCGCCTCGCTCGCCTTCTACAACACCCGTGCGGACGTGGACGTGTTCCTCAAGGCCCTGCACCGCCTGCCGCGGTAGCGGCGTTCGGCAGGATCGCCGGCACGAACGAAGGCCCGATGCCGTCGCCGCGGCATCGGGCCTTCCCGTTTGTCGATCGGCCGGCGGGCATCGCCGTTGCACCGCGGCGGCGGCGGGACCAGAACGGTCCCGACTTCCGGCCAGCCGAGCGAGGCCCCGCATGCGAACCGATACGCCCGTCCAGATCCGGCTTCAGGACTACCGACCGAGCGACTTCCTGATCGACCGCGTCGACCTCGACGTGCGGCTGGCGCCGCACGACACGCGGATCACGGCGAGGCTCGCGCTGCGCCTGAACCCGGCCGGCCGCACCGGCGTCCCCCTGGTGCTCGACGGCGACGACCTCGTCCTGGAGGGGCTGGAGCTCGACGGCGTGCCGCTCGCCGCCGACGCCTACGCGGCGAGCCCGGCCGGGCTGACGCTGCACGCGCCGCCGCAAGGGCCGTTCGAGCTGACGATCGCGACGCGGGTGGACCCGACCGCCAACACCAAGCTGATGGGGCTCTACCGCTCGAACGGCGTCTACTGCACCCAGTGCGAGGCCGACGGCTTCCGCCGGATCACCTACTTCCTCGACCGGCCCGACGTGATGGCGGTCTACACCACCCGGATCGAGGCCGAGCGCGCGGAGGCCCCGGTGCTGCTCGGCAACGGCAACCCGGTGGAGGCCGGCGACGTGCCCGGCACCGGTCGGCACTTTTCCGTGTGGCACGACCCGCACCCGAAGCCCGCCTACCTGTTCGCCCTCGTCGGGGGCGCCCTCGACCGGGTCGCGCAGGACTTCACCACGATGGAGGGCCGGGCCGTCGCGGTCGCGGTCTACGTCGAGCCCGGCAAGGCGCCGCGCGCCGCCTACGCCCTCGACGCGGTGATCCGCTCGATGGCCTGGGACGAGGCGACCTTCGGGCGCGCCTACGACCTCGACGTGTTCAACGTCGTCGCCGTGTCGGACTTCAACATGGGCGCGATGGAGAACAAGGGCCTCAATCTGTTCAACGACAAGTACGTCCTGGCCTCGCCCGAGACCGCGACCGACGGCGACTACGCCGCGATCGAGCGCATCATCGCGCACGAGTACTTCCACAACTGGTCGGGCAACCGCGTCACCTGCCGCGATTGGTTCCAGCTCTGCCTGAAGGAGGGCCTGACGGTCTTCCGCGACCAGGAATTCTGCGCGGACATGCGCTCGCGCGCCGTCCACCGCATCGGCGAGGTCCGCAACCTGCGCGCGCGGCAGTTCCCCGAGGATGCCGGCCCGCTCCGGCACCCGGTCCGGCCGGGGGCCTATGCCGAGATCAACAACTTCTACACGGCGACCGTCTACGACAAGGGCGCCGAGATCGTGCGGATGCTGCGCACGCTGATCGGGGCCGACGCCTTCCGGGCCGGCATGGACCGGTACTTCGCCGACAACGACGGCACGGCGGCCACCGTCGAGGACTTCCTGGCGGCCTTCGCCGCGGTGACGGGACGCGACCTCACGGCCTTCGCGCGCTGGTACGAGCGCCCCGGCACGCCGACGCTCGCCGTGACCCGCGCCTACGACGCGGCGTCCCGGCGCTGCACGCTCGGTTTCCGCCAGAGCCTGGAGGCGGCCGGGCCGCCGCTGGTGATCCCGGTGGCGCTCGTACC
>NZ_VRUV01000547.1:0-2901 GCF_008039455.1 Methylobacterium sp. WL116 | reverse complement strand
AGGGTACCCTGCGGAGCAGGGGGGGAGAGGGGCGCGACGGTGTCGGATACGGCGCTCCCCTCTCCCGACCCTCGCTGACGCGAGGCCCACCCTCCCCTGCAGAGGGGGGAGGGGAAGACGCGGATGGACTTGAATCCGTTGCGTGAATCGTCCGCTCGCGCTGCAGCAGGACGGGCCGGCCGATGCGGGTGACGCCGGCCTCCGTCCGCACGGCTGCCGACCAGGCGCGTGCGGTCCACTCGGCGTCGACCGGATCGAAGCTGCCCAGCATGCCGAGCGCGGCACGCCGCCAGAGAACTTCGCCGCCGGTGAAGACGGCGTCCGGCGCGGCGTCATCCCCCGCCGACGAGGGCAGGTCGAGGCCGGTCACCGCGTCGTCGAACAGCACCCGAAGCCCCGCCACCGCATCCGCCCCCGAGAGGACCGCGTCGAGAACGAGGGCGGCGAGCGCGCCGGGCGCCAGGAGATCGCCCGCCCGCAGGACCAGGACGAAGTCGACCCCGTCGTCGGCGATAATCGCGGCGGGCGACGTCAATCCCGGCGGCACGACGTCGTGCCGGCATTCCGGGTAGTCCTGCCGGGCGACCGAGGCGATGCTGTCGGCCAGACGCGGCGCGTCGCCGGAGGCGACGGTGAGCACGCGCAGCCGCGGCCACGGGCGTCCGTCCGGCAAGGCGTCCGGGCGCGCGAGCGCGATGGCGGATCGGCCATAGGGCCAATCCGCGACGCCGTGGGCGGTTTCGAGATCCGGGTCGTAGGGAACGTCGGTCACGACGGGGGCGGGCGGCTCTGCGCGACGCATCGCGGGGCCGCGATGATGCCGGAGGATTGGTTTCGATCACCTTCCGGCCCTGGGATCAGCCGGCGACGCGAATTCCCGCCGCGCCCGCCTCCGCCCGCCCGACGATCGCCGCCGCCGGATGCCCGGCGGCGCGGATGCGGGCGAGGATCGCGTCTGCGCGCTCGGGGGCGCAGGCGACGAGCAGGCCGCCCGAGGTCTGCGGATCGGTAAGCAGGTGCCGCGCCCATTCGGGGAAGCCGTCCTCCAGCGCGACCTCGCCGCCGAACGCGGTCCAGTTGCGGTGGGAGGCGCCGGTGACGAAGCCGTCCCGGGCGAGCGTTTCGGCCGAGGGCAGCAGCGGCACGGAAGGCCAGTCGATCACGAGGCGGCAGCCGGCGCCGCGCGCGAACTCGAGGCCGTGCCCGAGCAGGCCGAAGCCGGTGACGTCGGTGATGGCGTGCACGTCCGGGTCGGCGGCCAGCTCGGTGCCGACCTTGTTCAGCAGCGTCGTCGTCGCGACGAACGCGGCGTAGCCGCCCTCCGGCAGGGCGTCGCGCTTGATCGCGGCGGAATAGACGCCGACGCCGAGGGGTTTGGTCAGGATCAGCGCGTCGCCGACCCGCGCGTCGGCGTTGCGGCGCACGTCCTCGCGGCGGCAGGTGCCGATCACCGCCAGGCCGTAGATCGGCTCCGGCGTGTCGATCGAGTGCCCGCCGGCGATCGGGATGCCGGCCTCGGCGCAGGTCGCCGCGCCGCCCTTCAGGATCTCGGCGACGATCTGGGGCGCGATCTTGCCGACCGGCATCCCGAGGATGGCCAGCGCCATGATCGGGCGGCCGCCCATGGCGTAGACGTCGGAGATCGCGTTGGTAGCGGCGATCCGGCCGAAATCGCGCGGGTCGTCGACCATCGGCGTGAAGAAGTCGGTGGTGGCGATGACGCAGGTGCCGTCGTCGAGCGCCCAGACCGCGGCGTCGTCGGCGGTCTCGTTGCCGACGAGCAGGCGCTCGAACGGGCCGGCGATCGGCTGGTCGGCGAGCAGCGACCGCAGGATCGCCGGGTCGAGCTTGCAGCCACAGCCGCCGCCGTGGGCGAGGCTGGTGAGGCGGACGGGGGTCGCATCCATGAGGGCACCGCGAGTTCGAACGGACAGGGGTCGCTGATCGGTGCCGATACCATGGATCGCGGGTTCGGCGCGCCTCGGCCCGCGCGCCGCACGCCGGGAAGGATGGGACAATCGCGGGCGGGCGCCCATATTCCGGTCGTTCAACCCGGAGACGGCCCGATGCCCGATACGCCTGCCCGCAGCTTCGTCCCCCTGTCGATCGCGGTGCTGACCGTCTCGGACACGCGCCGGCCGGAGGACGACCGCTCCGGCGACACCCTGGTGCAGCGGCTGACCGAGGCCGGCCACAGGCTCGCGGCGCGCGCGATCGTGCCGGACGAGGCGACGGCGATCCGCGGGACGGTCGAGGGCTGGACGCGCGATCCCGGAATCGACGTGGTGATCACCACCGGCGGCACCGGCTTCACCGGCCGCGACGTCACGCCCGAGGCGTTGGAGCCGCTGTTCGAGAAGCGGATGGACGGCTTCTCGGCGGTGTTCCACCGCATCTCCTACGACAAGATCGGTACCTCGACGCTGCAGTCGCGGGCGACGGCCGGGGTCGCCAACGCCACCTACGTCTTCGTGCTGCCGGGCTCGCCGGGCGCCTGCCGCGACGCCTGGGACGGGATCCTGGTCAGCCAGCTCGACTACCGGCACCGCCCCTGCAACTTCGTCGAGATCATGCCGCGCCTGGACGAGCACCTGCGGCGGGGCGCCTCGCTCACGGCCTGAGGATCACATCCGGTCGATCCGCGCGATCAGGCGCCGCGGCACCAGCCGCGGGGCGAAGGTTCCGATCTCGGTGAGGCGATCGCGGCGGACGAGGTCGCCGGGCCGCGCCGCACCCGCGCCGAGCAGCGCCTCGGCCCGAATGGCCAGCCGCGTCGCCAGCCCGGCATGCGGGCGGGACAATCGCCCCAGGGCGTCGGCCGGCGCTGTGCCGACGAACCGGTCGAGGGTGCGGATCCAGCCGTCGCCGGGCACGTCGCCCGCCTCCAGGCACAGCACCCAG
>NZ_VRUV01000546.1:0-2901 GCF_008039455.1 Methylobacterium sp. WL116 | reverse complement strand
GCGCGGGACGACGGCGCGCCCCGCCGCGTGGCAGGCGGCGAGCACCGCCGAAACGTGCTCGGTGCTGCGGGGGCGGACGAGCGCGGCCGCGGCGCAAGGCTCGTCGGCACGGGTCCAGCTCGCGGGTCGGCTCTCGAGCTCGTCGCCGACGACGAGGCCGTCGGGTCCGAGGATGTCGGTGAGCCGGTCGAGAAGCGGGTCCGTCATGGGCGTGCGCGGCGTTCGGCGATCATGGGGTCGGGCGACGACGGTCTACACGATCGCGTGCGCGGCCCAAGCCGGCGGCGTGACATTCCGCACCTGCGTTCGGGGGATCGATGCGGCTCCCGCGGGCAACCGCCGCCCGCCGCATTGCAGCATCCCACCCCTCGCCCTTCCACGGCCGGAAACAGCTCATACGGTCCGGCGCTTCGAAAACCGCGGAGCGCGCCATGGGAACCTACACGCTCGCCATCGCCGACGGCGTCCTGTTCGCCTGCCTGCCGGACGAGGCCGACATCGGCTCGGCCATCACCGAGGCGACGGCGACCAATTACGGTTTCGGCATCGCGCTCAGCATCGTGCGCGGCACCGAGCTGACCGATGCGGCGCGGCCCGAGGACGACGTGGTCTGGCGCGAGACCTCCGACAGCGAGCTGCTCGACGCAGAGGGGCGCCGCTATCGCTACGCCGTGCGCCGGGCGGCCTGACGCCCCGCGCCTGGCCGCGCCCAGGATCCCCGGATCACAGGACGTTCGTGCGACGGGTGCCGTCGCAGGGAGCGAGCCGGCGCCGGGCTCGCACAAACGTCGGCTAGCGGCAGGAGCGCGGCAGGCGCCGCTTCCAGCGCTGGCCCGGCGCGAGGGCGGGTTCGGTCGATCGCGACTTCGTCGGCCTGCGCATCACGGCAGGCGCTGCGGCGACCGGAGCGACGGCGGTCACCGGCGGAGCCGGGATCGCCGGGGCAGCGACAGCGGGCTCCGAGGACGCGTCCGCGATGTCGGCGAACGACCAGATCGCATCGGGGCGCACCATTTCGGATCGTGCCTGATCCGAACGGCCGGCTTCGGCGCGCGGGCTTTCGGACCGCATCTGCGGAGGCTTCACCCGCTTCACGCGCGGAAGCCGAAGCTCGCGCTCGATCACGGGTTCGGCCACCTCGGGCTCGGGCTCCGCCAGGATCAGGCTCTGCAGGATTCGCCGAGGCTTCTCCGCCGGCACCGGCGGCGCGGGGGCGGCGGCCTGGTCGGGCCAGACCGTATCGAACGGCGACGGCGTCTCGGGCGCCGGATCGAGCGCGGCCCAGTTCAGGGGCGCCGGGGTAGGATCATCCGGCCAGGACAGGGAGTGGCGGTTCTTCGACTTGACCTCGACGGTAAAGGACCGTCGCACACGGCTGCGCAACATGCGGCGTATGATTCTCTTGGATTTGGACAGGAACGCGCGGACGCGTACCATATTCCATGACGCTTCTTCGGCATTTTGTCGAGACGACAGTGCAGAATCGGTTTCCAACACGGAAATTCCAGGCAGAAAGCCGGCGTTTCACGCGCCGCCTCAGGCCGAACGCGCGGTCGGCACCGAGACCTCCGGCTCCGGCGCGGTCTCGACGCGGACCGAACCGGTCGTGTCGAAGCGCAGACGAACCGGGAACGGCGCCGCCTCGGCTTCCGTCGCCGCGACCGCGACGAGGCTGATCTGCGGCCCGCCGCTGGTGACGGCCGCGATCAGGGCCGATGCGCCGCCGTCGAGATGCGGGATCGTTCCGTCGACCACCAGGGTCTCCGGCCGCCGCAGGATCGCGCGGGCGAGGTCGACGAGCGCCTGCTGGCGCGGGGTGAGCAGGCGGCCGCGGTTGCCGACGGGGAAATCCAGCCCGCGCAGGCGGATGCGGCGTTCCAGGTCGAACTCCTGCACGACGAGGCGGACCTGGCGTTGGATCTCGGCTTCGCCGTGCATCCGCGCGGTGTTGATCCGGCCGAAGAGCAGCGCATCGAGGATCGAGCTGTGCCGGTTGATCCGCTCGGGATCGTAGGGCTCGACGTCCTCGGTGCCGTCCTCCCGTCGAAGCGCCTCGCGGACCGTGTAGCGCGCCGCCACCAGCCGCGCCCGATAAGGCGCATCGAGGAGGCCGAGCCGTTGGCGCGGCTCGACGTAGGCCAGGGCGAGGGCGAGGAACGCCTCGTTGTCGGCCGCCGGCGGCGCCTCGTCGGCACCGAGGGCCGAGAGCCGCTGCTCGAAGACCGGCAGCTCGTCCGGCGCGATCAGCGAAAACCTGCGGAACAGCGGATGGCCCGGTGGCACGTCGCGGAAGATGTCGACCAGGTTCCGGGCGATCGCCACGCCCATCCGGGCGAGGTCGTCGAGCAGGAACAGCTTGTCGAGGGCAGCGCGGAAGCGCGGTTCGGACGCGAGGTTGCGCCCGGTCAGTTCCGGAACGGTCGGCACGCCGAACAGGAGGTTCTCCGCGATCGTCGCCTGCTCGTTGTAGCGGCGCGGATCGAACGGGATCACGAGGTCGGCCATGCCCGCGGCCGCGAAGTGCTGCTGCAGGTGCCGGCGCGCGGCGACGACCCGACGCCCGGGCTCGGACTCGTGGTGCACCAAGCTGTAGGCGCTGAGGCCGAAGCGGTAGAGGTCGTCGCCCATCCCGAGGCGCTGCAGCAGGTCGAGCATCCGCGCGTCGAGGGCGGCGGCGTCCGCCAGGCCCAGGGCGGCGTAGTCGATCCAGGGATCGCTCGCATCCTCGATCGGGTTTCCGGTCCGCCGCGCCTCCGCGCGCCGGCGCCGCGCACGCTCCGGGCTGCCGGCGTCGTCGCGGATCACCGGGCGCCGGCGCAGGCCGTAGGCGAGATTGTCGCGGATCGTGCCGGGAAACAGAACCGGCTCCGGCCCGGCATAGGCGAGCGCGCGGGCCCGGCG
>NZ_VRUV01000545.1:0-2902 GCF_008039455.1 Methylobacterium sp. WL116 | reverse complement strand
CGTCGAGTACGGCAGCGGCGCGAGCCGCAAGATCCGCACGCTGCTCGACGGCCTCGACCGGCCGCGCCGCTACGTGGCGATCGACATCTCGCGCGCGTACCTCGAGACCTCGGTCGGCCCGCTGGCGTGGCTGTTCGCCGGCTTCGCATCGGGCGCCGAGCTCGGCGGCGGGCTGTACGGGCTCGTCGCGGCCGCGACCGTGTTCGCGGTGCTGTTCGGCTTCCTGATGGCCGCCACCTGCGGCTATCTGGCCGGCCTCCTCGGCTCGTCCTCGAGCCCGATCTCCGGCATCGGCATCCTCACCGCCATGGCCGCGGCGGTGCTGCTGCCCCTGCTGGTCGGCCGCTCCGCCGGACCGGAGGGCGACCGCTTCGTCATCGCGATGGCGCTGCTCGTGGCCGCGGTCATCGTCACGATGGCCTCGATCGCCAACGACAACCTGCAGGACCTGAAGACCGGCCAGCTCGTCGACGCCACGCCCTGGCGCCAGCAGGTGGTGCTGCTGATCGGCGTCGCGGTCGGCGCCGCCGTCATCGGGCCGCTGCTGTCCCTGCTCTACGAGGCCTACGGCTTCGTCGGCGCCCTGCCGCGCGAGGGCATGGAGGCGGCCAACGCCATGCCCGCCCCCCAGGCGGCGCTGACCTCGCAGATCGCCGGCGGCATCGTCCACGGCACCCTGCCGTGGACGATGGTGCTGATCGGCGCCGGGCTCGGGGCCGTGCTGGTCGCGGTCGAGGCGTGGCTGCGGCGGCGCGACCTCACCTTCCCCGCGCTCACCGTCGGCATCGGCATGTACCTGCCGCTCTCGGTCGAGATGACGATCGCGGTCGGCGGCGTCCTCGGCTGGCTCGCCGAGCGGACGATCCGGGCACGCGCCGCGGCGCAAGGGGACGATGCCGGCGCGGCGACCGAGACCGCGCGCCGCCGCGGCGTCCTCCTCGCCTCCGGATTCCTGGTCGGCGAGAGCTTCGTCGGCGTGATCCTGGCCGTCGCCGACACCCTGGCCGGGCGCAGCGCGTCCCTCGCCCTCGTCGGGCCGGGTTTCGCCCCTTACGCGACCTGGCTCGGCGCGGCCGTGTTCGGGTGCGGCCTCGCCGTGTTCTACCGGCTCACCGCGCGGGCGGACCCGGACGAAGCGGCGGCGTAGGCACGGCCGCGCCGGTGCGGGCGGTGTTTTGGGAGAGCAGGTTTCCGGTAACAGCTTCGCCATTGCCCGGCAGGGCGTGCGGCCCCGTTCGATCCCCGATCCCACCCGCATCCGCATCCTGAGGTGCTTGCGCGAAGCGGAAGCCTCGAAGGAGTTCCCCAGCGCGCGCGAGATCCCGTGAGGGCTCCTTCGAGGCCGCTCGCGCGGCGCCTCAGGATGAGGTCCGAGCCCGGAGAGGAAGCGTGACCCGCCCCGGTCGCCGCGGCATCCGAAGCCCGTCCGCCTCGGTCGCCGGAGCCGGCATGAAAACGTCGGCCCGCCGCCCGTATCTCGCCAGCCGCCCGCCCGGTTCGGTCCGAAACCCGACAGAACCAACCCCGGGGACCGCAGTTGCTCCCGTATGCGCCGCATCGTCCGAGCAGCGGCCGGGAGCTTCGCACCATGAAGGCCCTCGTCTGGCACGGCACCACCGACATCCGCTGCGACACGGTTCCCGATCCGACGATCGAGGACGGGCGCGACGCGATCATCAAGGTCACGAGCTGCGCGATCTGCGGCTCCGACCTGCACCTCTACGACCACTTCATGCCCGGCATGAAGGCGGGCGACATCATGGGCCACGAGACCATGGGCGAGGTGGTCGCGGTGGGGAAGGACAACGCCGCGCTGAAGGTGGGCGACCGGATCGTCGTCCCGTTCACGATCACCTGCGGCCAGTGCCCGCAATGCCGGCGCGGCAACTTCTCGGTCTGCGAGCGCACCAACCGCAACAAGGCGCTCGGCGACGCCGCCTTCGGCCACACCACGGCGGGCCTGTTCGGCTACACCCACCTGACCGGCGGCTATGCCGGCGGCCAGGCCGAGTACCTGCGCGTGCCGTTCGCCGACTCGACCCACATCAAGGTGCCGGACGGCATCCCCGACGAGCGGCTGCTGTTCCTGTCCGACATCTTCCCGACGGGATGGCAGGGCGCGGTCCAGTGCAACATCCAGCCGGAGGACACGGTCGCGATCTGGGGCTGCGGGCCGGTCGGGCAGATGGCGATCCGCTCCGCGATCCTGCTCGGGGCCAAGCGCGTGATCGCCATCGACCGGGTGCCCGAGCGCCTCGCGATGGCGCGGGCCGGCGGCGCCGAGGTGCTCGACTACCACGCCGAATCGAACATCGTCGCCCGCCTCAACGACATGACCGACGGCCGCGGGCCGGAGAAGTGCATCGACGCCGTCGGGCTCGAGGCGCACGCGCTCGGCGCGGTCGACGCCGTCTACGACCGGGCCAAGCAGGCGATGATGCTGGAGACCGACCGTGCCCACGTCCTGCGCCAGATGATCATGGTCTGCCGGCCGGCCGGGATCCTCTCGGTGCCGGGCGTCTATGGCGGCCTGATCGACAAGTTCCCGATCGGCGCGCTGATGAACAAGGGGCTGACCGTCCGCACCGGGCAGACGCACGTGAAGCGCTGGACCGACGACCTGCTGCGCCGGATCGAGGAGGGGCAGATCGACCCGTCCTTCGTCATCACCCACACGGTCGGCTTGGAGGACGGCCCCGAGATGTACCGCACCTTCCGCGACAAGCAGGACGGCTGCATTAAGGTGGTGATCCGGCCATGAGCGGCGCGCGTCCCTCCCCCCCGACGCGCCCGGCGCCCGGCCTGTCTATTATACACAAATGACGATGCCGACGATATGAAGTGTGTAGATAACGGTGGTCGCCGTATAATTAAAAAAAAAAGGGGGGGGGGGGGGGGGGGG
>NZ_VRUV01000544.1:0-2906 GCF_008039455.1 Methylobacterium sp. WL116 | reverse complement strand
CCCCCGATGCCGCCCTACGACCGGGTTCTCTACGGTGCGTACGAGGTTCTGCGCGAGCCGGTCGCCGCCGCGGTGCGCTTCATCCCGGCCCGCTCCCGCGCCCACCCTGCCAGTGCCGTGGAGCGGCGGATGGAGGAGGCGCGGGACGCCGACCTTGCCGGCCTGTTCGGGGGCAACGCCCGCGTGCTGCTCGGCGGCGGCCGGTTCGTGCCCCGGGTCGACCTGCTGTGGGAGGCGGGCGGCGTCGTGGTCGAGCTCGACGGACCCGAGCACCGCGCCGCGGCGGCCTTCGACGCCGACCGCCACCGGGACTACGAACTCCTGGTCGCCGGCTATCTCGTGCTGCGCCTCACCAACGCGCAGGTGGAGGCCGATCCGGGCCTGGCGATCGAGAAGATCCGCGCCGTCGTGCGGCGCGCGCGAGCGCTGAAGGGGTTTCGATGAGTGAGCCGACGCCGACGCAGAGCCTGGTTCTCTGGTGCCTCCTGGGGCGCTGCGGCCGTGCCGCGCAAGGCACGCTGGTGCCGGCGGTGAGAAAGCCGGATCGGGAGGCCCTGGCCGCCGCGGGCCTGATCGCCGTCGAGAAGGCCGGCCGGTCGTTCGTCCTCTCGGTGACGGATCGGGGCTGGCACTGGGCCGGGCGGAACCTGCAGGCGCCGCTGCCGCCGAACCTACGCGTCCTTCGGGATTGGCTCGGGCGCATCGATCGCCACCTCGCCGCGACCGGGCAGACGCTGGCGGACCTGGTCGGCTCCCCGCCGGAAACTGCGCCCGAACCCGCTCCCGAGACCAAGGCGGCTCCGAAGCGCCGGGCGGCGGCCCCGCGAAAGGCCGCGCCGAAGGCGGGAAGGCCCCTCGGCCCGCGCCAGCTGCGCGCGCGCATCGAGGCCGCCTATCTCGACCTCACCGGCGGCGCCCGCGCCGAGGCCGTTCGGCTCAGCGACCTGCGCGCGGCGCTCGCCGACCTCGACCGCGCCACGGTGGATTCGGGCCTTGCCGCCATCCTCCGGAAGGACGCGACCGCCCGCCTCAGCCAGTTCAGCGACCCGAAGGCCCTCACGCCGGCCGAGCACGCCGCCGCCTACAGCCCGGCCGGCGAACCCTTCCACATCCTCTGGATCCGGTGACCGCCCGATGAGCGACGCCCTCGACGCCCTGCGCCGTGTCGATTTCGACTGGGTCCGCACCCTCGACAGCATCTGGATCGACGCGCCGCCGACCGGCGCCCCCAACGAGGCCCTGGTGCCGGCGCTGGTCGCGGACCTCCGCGCCGAGGCGCGCACCCCCGACCAGCGGGCCAAGGGACGCGCTCTCGTCGGCCAGCCCGGCATCGGCAAGACCCATCTCGTCGGGCAGCTGCGCCGCGAGGTCTGGCGGCAGGGTGGCTGGTTCGTCCCCCTCGACGTGCTCGGCCTGACCGATTTCTGGCGCAGCGCGGCGCTCAGCTTCGTCACGGCCCTGCTCCAGGCGATGCCGGACGGGCGCCGCCAGTCGGACGCCGTGCTGGCGGGCGTCGCCCGCCGGTTCAAGGTCGAGGCCCAGGTCGAGGCTGCGTTCAACACTCCCAACATGGACGCGCGCCGCATCGTCGACGTGCTGGTCAGGGCCCTGATGAGCGTCGACGCGGCGCGGGCGCTGAAGCACCTCGATGTCTTCCGCGCCCTGTGCCTGCTGCGCTCCCAGGATTTCAGCGCCGTCGGCCTCGCGCATGCGTGGCTTCAGGGCTACGACGCCGACCCGGGCGAGCGGGCCGCGCTGGGCTTCAAGACGCCGCCGCCGGCCCCGATCGACCTCGTGCGCGGCATGTGCTGGATCATGGCGCTGAGCGGGCCGACGCTCATCGCCATCGACCAGATCGACGGCGTGATCGAGGCGAGCCGGCTCGCGGCCACGGACGACCTCGACGGGGCGGCGGGCCTCGCCGAGGTGCTCGGCGCCGGCCTTCTCGAGCTCCACACCGTCTGCGACCGCAGCATGACCGTGGTGACCTGCCTCCCGGAATCCTGGGCCCGCCTCGGCGAGCGGACCACGGGGGCGACGCGGCACCGCTTCACGGGCGACATCTACCTCCGCGGGATGAGCGATCGCACGGCCGCCGCCGCGCTGATCGTCGGGCGCATGCGCCCGGCCTGCCTTGAGGCCGGCTTCACGCCGCCCTTCCCGTCCTGGCCCTACAGCGAGGCCGCGATCGCGGCAGCCGCCGAGGCCGGGATGATGCCGCGCACGATCCTGATGCGGTGCGACGCCTTCCGCCGCGCCTGCCTGGCGGAGGGGCGGGTCTCCCTCTGCGACGACCTGACGGGGCGGATCGAGAAAGTGGATCGGGACACGTCCGAGACGCTCTTCGACCTCGCCGGCGCGAAGGCGAGAGCCGAGATCGGCGACCTCCTCGACGGGGAGGACGACGCCCTCGCCGAGGTGCTGCGCGCGGCCTTCGACCTCTACGCGCTGGAGGACGACCCGGACGACGCCCTCGACGTGGCGAGCAAGGGCGAGCCGGAGCAGAGGATCCCGCCGCTGCACGGCCGCCTGACGCTGACCCACCGGGACGAGAACGACCGCGAGCGGCACGTCTGCTACCGCGCGCTGCTGCACCAGAACGCCATCGCCTTCCAGGCTCGGCTGCGGGCGGCGCTCACCGCCTCGGGCATCTCGGCCCGCATGCCGGGGCGGGAGCTGCTGATCGTCCGGCGCGGGCCGGTGCCGGGCGGCGCCAAGACCAAGCAGCTGGTCGACCTGTTCACCGCGGCCAACGGCGTGCTGATCGACCCGGACGAGGACGACCTGCGCACCTTCGTCGCGTTGCGCGACCTGCGGGATGCGGCGTCGGCGGAGGGGCGGCTCGACCGCTTCGAGGCCTGGCTCCGGGCCGGGCGCTTCGTGCGCGCGACCGCCCTCTTCCAGCG
>NZ_VRUV01000543.1:0-2907 GCF_008039455.1 Methylobacterium sp. WL116 | reverse complement strand
GGCCGACGCCCTGCATCCCCTCCCCCGACCGAATGCCTACCCCCCGGTCGGGGCTGGCGGCGGCGTGATGGAGCCGTCGCGCCTCGTGGCCGTTGTCACGCCGGCGGCCAGGCTCGGGGTACGCTTCGCGGGGACCGTCGGGATGGGATCGGAAATCGAGGACCTGCGCCGGCAACTGGCCGAGGCGAGGGCCGAGATCGGGAGCCTGCGAGAGCGCAACGAGCGGCAGGTGCATGCCCCGGCCGATGGGGAGAGGACCTCGGCGGCCGGGACGGATCTCCTGTTTACGGCAGCCGAGAAAACCCGGATGCCGCAGATCGTCACCGACCCGAACCTTCCGGACAACCCCATCGTCTTCGCCAACCGCGCGTTCCAGGAGCTCTGCGGCTATGGGGCCGAGGAGCTCATCGGGCGTAACTGCCGCTTCCTCCAGGGACCGGACACCGATCCCGGCGACGTCGCCAAGATCCGCGAGGCCATCGCAGCGCGGCGCGACGTCGTGGTCGAGCTCGTGAACCACCACCGCGACGGCACTCCGTTCCGGAACGAGCTCTACGTCAGCCCGGTCTATGGCGCCGACGGGAGCCTACGGTACTTCTTCGCGAGCCAACTAGACGTGACACGCTTCCGTACGGAGGAGGAGCGGCTCGCCGAGAGCGAGGCGCGCTACCAAGCCCTCTTCGAGGCGGTCGATGCGGGCTTCTGCATCGTCGAGTTGCGCTACGACGCCAGGGACCGTGCGGTCGACTACCGCTTCATCGAGGTTAACCCCGCCTTCGAGCGCCAGACCGGGCTGCGCGACGCGACGGGGAGATGGGTCGGCGAACTCGTCCCTGGGTTGGAACAGGCCTGGTTCGATGCCTACGGCGAGGTCGCCCTGACGGGCATCCCGACACGGTTCGAGAGCGGCGCGGTCGCCATGGGGCGCTGGTTCGACGTGCACGCCCTGCGCATCGGCGACCCGGCCCGGCGACGGGTCGCGATCCTGTTCAACGACATCACCGACCGCAAGCGGCTCGAAACCCATCTGGAGACGGCGGCCCGCGACAGGGAGGAGGAACGGGATACCCTCTGGCGCGCGAGCCGGGACCTGTTCGTGGTCTGCGGCTACGACGGCTTGTACCGGGCTGTGAACCCGGCCTGGACGGCGTCCCTTGGATGGGAGCCGGAGGATCTCGTCGGCCGGCGCTTCGACGCGCTCGTCCACCCGGACGACCTGGAAGCCACGGGGAACGCCTTCGAACGGGTGGTCACCACGGGGGACCTCGACGAGATCGACCTCCGGCTGCGGACGCGCGACGGAGCCTATCGCTGGATCTCATGGAACGTCGTGCCGCGCGCCGACCAATTCTACGCCGCCGGCCGGGACGTGACGGAGCGACGGGCGCTGGAGGAACAACTGCGGCAGTCCCAGAAGCTGGAGGCGGTCGGCCAGCTCACCGGGGGCGTCGCGCACGACTTTAACAACCTGCTGACGGTGATCAAGTCGTCGACCGACCTGCTGAAGCGTCCGAACCTCGCCGAGGAACGCCGGGGACGCTACGTCGAGGCCATCTCCGACACCGTCGCCCGGGCGGCCAAGCTCACGGGCCAACTGCTGGCCTTCGCTCGGCGTCAGGCGCTGAAGCCCGAAATCTTCGACGCCGGCCGCGGCGTCGCCTCGGTCACGGACATGGTGCGGACGCTGACCGGCGCACGCATCCACGTGGATACCAGGATCGAGCCGTTCCATGACGCGGAAGGGCGGGAGCGCCCATACCTGGTCGATGCGGATCCGAGCCAGTTCGACACGGCGCTGGTCAACATGGTGGTCAACGCCCGCGACGCGATGTCGGGCGAGGGCCGCATCTCCATCAGCGTGCGGTCGACCTCCGCCATACCGGCGGTGCGGGCGCATCCAATCATTCCCGGCGACTTCGTCGCCGTGTCCATCGCCGACACGGGCATGGGCATCGCGCCCGAGGCGCTGGACCGGATCTTCGAGCCGTTCTTCACCACCAAGGGGGTGGGACAAGGGACCGGGCTGGGCCTGAGCCAGGTCTTCGGCTTCGCCAAGCAAACGGGCGGAGAGGTGGTGGCCGAGAGCCGCCGCGGGGAGGGAAGCACCTTCACCCTCTATCTGCCCCGGTCCTCGGCCCCCCCGCCGCTGCATGCGGAGGCATCGGAGCCGGCGGCGCTCGCGGAGGGACACGGCACCCGCGTCCTCGTCGTCGAGGACAACCAGGATGTGGGCGCCTTCGCCGTCCAGGCCTTGTCCGAGCTCGGCTACGTGGTGGCGTGGGCCACGGACGCCGGAAAGGCGCTGGCGGAGCTCGACCAGACGCCCGACCGGTTCGAGGTCGTGTTCTCCGACGTCGTCATGCCCGGGATGAACGGCGTCGACCTCGCCCGTGAGGTCACGCGGCGGCATCCGGGCCTGCCCGTGGTGCTGGCGTCGGGGTACAGCGATGTCCTTGCCGCACAGGGAACCCACGGGTTCGAGCTGCTCGGGAAGCCGTACTCCGTGGCCGACCTGTCGCGCGTGCTGCGGATGGCGGTCGAGCGCGCGGCGACGCTGCGTGGCAAACATTCGGCCCGTTCGCGCGCGTAGGCGTGATCGGGGCGTGGTCGTCACGCCGCGTGCCCCACCCGGGGCCGGTACGGGGAGACGCCATCCTCCGGACGCATCATCGAACGTTGTGTCGTTGGACATCCCGGGTCTTGGGCCATTCGCGGAACCCAGGGAGGACTGGCGTCGCGGTGCGGTTCACGTATGTTGGAATCCAAGAACATGCGCTCGATGAATTTCCCCTCCCTACCGCCCGTCGGAGTTCCATCTGGGAGACGATCTGCCGGGCCAGCGCCTTGAGGCCGTCGGCCTGTGCCGGGGTAAGGCCACCGGGCCGGGTCGCCTTGTCGATGACGCAC
>NZ_VRUV01000542.1:0-2943 GCF_008039455.1 Methylobacterium sp. WL116 | reverse complement strand
ACCTTGGCGGCATGCTGCTCGGCCTCTCGGCCGCCCACGACGTCCCGGGCTTCCTCGCCGCCCTGTCGGACGGGCTCGGGCTTCCGGCGAATTTCCTGCGCAGCGCGCCCGACGCCGGCTCGCGCTACGACCTGCTCACGCTGTGCCTGCGCGCCGCCGACCTCCACGAGGAGGAGGCGGTCTACGTCTTCCTGACCCTCGACGAGGCGGTCTCGCGCTCGGCCGAGCGGGTGTTCGAGCTCGTCCGCCTGTTTCGAACCACCGATCGTCCCGCCGCCCGCGACCTGCTCTCGGCGATCCTCGACCGGCCGCTGCGCGAGCGCACCGGCGCGTCCGACGCCTACCAGCCGCACCATGCGCCGGACACGGGCAAGATCCGGCAGGCTGCGGCCGAGCGGCCGGCGAACCGGACGCCCCTGCCGATGCGGGCTCGGAAGTCGTCCTGAGATCGGCCGCGCCGGCCGCCGGCTGGGGCTCACGCATTCCGCGTCGTCGTATCGTCCAGCACGAACGGCCTCAGCGCCCCTCCGATCCCCGCCACGGAGCCTTGCGATCGGCATCCGCGAGGGTGTCGCGCGAGGCGGCCTGCGGACCGACGTGCCGGCCGAGCTCGGCCATGGCCTCCTGCGCCAGGCGCTGCCGGGACTCCGCCGGCATCGCGCTCCAGGCGGCTGTCGCGGACCCGACCGTGGCGAGCAACGTCGATCCCGTCGCGGGCGCCGGGGACGCCGCTTCGCGCGGACCGGCCATCTCGGGTGCGGACGGAACGCTCGCGCGTGTCCCCGGCTGGTCGCGGGTGGCCGCGAGGTACGACAACGCGCCGATCACCAGGGCGGCTCGCAGCAGGAACGACATGGACGGTGATCCGGGAAGCGTGCGGGTCGAAGACGCCCGAGGGTGGGGCCGTTTTCCTGAATCCAACGTCAACCGATCGCCTAAAAGGCATTCGATGGTGAACGAGCCCCGACGGGGACACCCTGCGCGTAGTCACGGTTACGTTGTGGAAAGCATCCCGGCCATCGCGGGCCGACGCGCAACACTCGTTTAAGCCGGGTCTGCGAGGGTCGGGATCTAGTCGTTCGTCACCGAACCGGGGGGCGCGAAGGCCGAGTATTACCAGGCATGCCGCGTTGTTGGCCGTCCTGGTCTTGGGTCTTGTGCGTTGCGCGTATCTGCCTTGCGTATTCAACACCGGCTGCCCGCGCTGCTCGACGCCCGCCTCGCGAGCTTCGTGCATGAATCGGCGATCGAGGATGCCAGCGTGCGCTTCCGCCACGAGCGCTTCCTCGTGTCGCGCCTCGCCACCGGCGCGGTGATGATGGCCGGCCTGCCGCCCTACCTGCTGTGGCGCGGCGTGCCGTCGGGCATCGAGGTCCTGGCGATCGCCAGCCTGTTCCTGCCCGTGCTCGCCGCCGTCCTGCTCTCGCGCACCGGCTCGCTGTGGATCGCGCACGCCGTCTCGTCGGCCGGCCTCACCGGCCTCGTCGTGTGCCTCGCCAGCCTCACCGGCGGCGTGCAGTCGGCCGCCGCGATCTGGCTCGTGGCGATCCCGCTCGAGGCGGTGGTCTCCGGCTCGAAGCGCGCCACCGTCGCGGCGTCGCTGCTCGCGATGGTCGGCGTCCTCTGCGTGGCGTTCACCGGATCGTGGATCATCACGAGCCCGACCATGGCGCTGTCGGCCTCCGTCGCGATGCCGGTCTTCGCCATCACCGCGATCGGCCACGTCGCCGCGCAGGTGCTGGAGCAGATGCGCAACGAGGGCCAGTGGCGCAAGCGCATGCGGGACAACGAGGCCCGCGACCGGATGCTGCTCGCGGCCATCGACGACCTCGTGACCTGGCACGACGTCAACGGCCGGGTGATCGAGGCGTCGGCCTCGGCCGAGACGCTCGTCGGCACTGATGCGATGCGCCTGCGCGGCCACGGCCTGCTCGAGCGGGTGCACGTGGCCGACCGCCCCGCCTTCCTCCAGGCGATCAGCGATGTCGCGGCTCTGGGCAAGCCGGCGACGGTGCAGCTGCGCCTCAACGTCGACCCGACCGCCCGGCGACAGGACGGCGCGCGGCTGATCCATGTCGAGATGCGCGCCCACCGGATCGCGCAGTCGCCGTCGGGCCCGGTCGGCGTCGTCGCGGTGACCCGCGACGTGACCGAGCATCGCCGCCACGCCGAGGAGCTCGAGCGCGCCCGCGCCGAGGCGGAGCGCGCCGACGAGGTCAAGAGCCGGTTCCTGGCCA
The DNA here is from genome assembly GCF_008039455.1 of Methylobacterium sp. WL116. Taxonomy (NCBI): domain Bacteria; kingdom Pseudomonadati; phylum Pseudomonadota; class Alphaproteobacteria; order Hyphomicrobiales; family Methylobacteriaceae; genus Methylobacterium; species Methylobacterium sp. WL116. The sequence goes on along the minus strand of NZ_VRUV01000542.1, from coordinate 706 downwards.
ACGTCACCCACGAGCTGCGCACGCCCCTGAACGCTATCATTGGCTTCTCCGAGGTCCTGGCCGGCGAAGGCGCGGTCGTGCTCGCACCGGAGCGGGCGCGGGAATATGCCGGCATCATCGGCGCCTCGGGCCAGCACCTGCTCAGCGTCGTCAACACGCTGCTCGACATGAGCCGGATCCAAAGCGGCAACTTCGACTACGCGCCCGAGCTGGTCGACGCGGCGGCGCTGACGCGCAGCTGCTGCGACCTGATGAAGCTCAAGGCCGATGCGGTCGGCGTCGTGCTCGCGCAGGTCGCCGAGCCCGGCCCGATCGAGATCACCGCCGATTCGCGCGCCTGCCGCCAGGTGCTGATCAACCTGATCTCGAACGCGGTGAAGTTCACGCCGGCCGGCGGCCGCGTCGAGGTGGCGCTGCGCCGGACCGCGGCCGGCCTCGACCTGATCGTGTCGGATACCGGCATCGGCATCCGCGAGGCCGACCTGCCGCGACTCGGAACGCCGTTCTTCCAGGCCGGCTCCGGCGGCTACAAGCGCACCCACGAGGGCACCGGCCTCGGCCTCTCGGTGGTGCAGGGCCTCGTCGGCCTGCACGGCGGCACGATCGCGATCGAGAGCGCGCCGGATGCCGGGACCACGGTCACCGTCAGCCTGCCGAGGGCCTGCCGGTCGGCCGAGAGCCCGGTCGGCACCGCGCCGCTCACCGC
>NZ_VRUV01000541.1:0-2947 GCF_008039455.1 Methylobacterium sp. WL116 | reverse complement strand
ATGCACAGACGCTCCTTCGCCTCGGCCTCGAACCGGGCGACGTACAGGTCGTGCGCGCGGGCCTCGCCGTCGCGCTGGTGCTCGCGGTGGCGACCGGAGGCATGCTGAAGTTCAAGTCCGCCTTCATGCTCGGCGGGACCCGGGACCTCGCGACCTGGTACCCGGAGGGCCGCTACACGGTCCCGCCGCAGGCCGGCTGCGCGATCGCCAAGCAGGTGGTGCCGCGCCCCGACGGCGTCATGACCATCCTGCGGCCGACGGGATGCGGGACCCCGGCGCAGGGCGGACGGCTGATCGTCGCCGGCGACTCCCATGTCGGTGCCTACGAGCGCATGCTCTGGAACTACGCCTACGCGACCGGCCGCGAGGTGCGCACCTATTGGCTCGCCGGCTGCCCGATGATCGGGCTGCGGCAGGAACCGGCCACGGGCGCGTGCGCGGCCTTCGAGGCGCGGCTCGCCGACGAGCTGGCCGAGGTCCTGACGCCCGCCGACATCGTCTTCCTGCCGTCCCTGCGCCTGCCGCGCTACGTCGAGCAATGGGGCGATTCGGGATACGCCGCGGCCGCCTCCGGCGCCCCCGATCCGGACGCCGTCGCGGTCGCGCGCAGCCATCTGCGCCGCATCGCCGCCAGCGGCGCCCGCATCGTCTTCGAGGCCCCCAAGCCGTTGTTCAAGGCGCCGCCGATGCGCTGCGCCGACTGGTTCAATGCGACGAACCCGGTCTGCGCGCCGGGCTTCGCGATCGATCGGAGCGAGCTGGAAGCGCTGCGCGCGCCGATCCTCGCCCGCATGGCGGCGGCGATGCGGGACCTGCGGCAGGTCTCGATCTGGGATCCGGTCCCGATCCTGTGCCCGGAGACCACCTGCCGCGCCTTCCGCGACGGGCGCCCGCTGCTCTTCGACGGCGACCACGTCAGCGGCTACGCCAACGACGTGCTGCTGCCGTCCTTCGCGGAAACGATGGAGGCCGCGTTCGCCGCGGCCGCGCCGCGCTCCTCCGCGGCCCTGCCGGCGCGATAGCGCATCTTCCAGCGACGTGGATGCCGGCGCGCCGCGCGCCATGTCCCTCGCATCATCCCCGATCGACGGAGACCTGAGGACGCATGGAACCCTCCAAGGGCCACGGCCGCTACGGCTACAGCGCGCTGCCGGACCGGCCGCTCTACGACTGGCCGGGTGGCCGGCGCCTGGCGGTCTACGTCGCGCTCAACCTCGAGACCTTCAATTTCGGATCGGGGCTCGGCGCCGAGCTTGCCCCCGGCGGGCCGCAGCCCGACGTGCTGAACTACGCCTGGCGCGACTGGGGCAACCGGGTCGGGGCGTGGCGGATCAAGGCGATGCTCGACGCGCTCGGGCTGCCGGCGAGCGTCCTGGTCAACAGCCGCCTCTATGCGGATTGCCCCGGCCTGATCGAGGCCTTCCGCGCCCGCGGCGACGAGATCGTCGGGCACGGCCGCACCAACGCCGAGCGCCAGGGCAGCCTCGACGAGGCGGGCGAGCGCGCGCTGATCGCCGAGGCGACGGCGCTGCTGACCGAGCACGAGGGCCGCCCGCCCGCCGGCTGGCTCGGCCCGTGGATCTCGCAGTCGACGGCGACGCCCGACCTCCTGGCCGAGGCGGGCTACCGCTACCTGCTGGACTGGGCGCACGACGACCAGCCGACGTGGTTCGGGACCCGCGACGGCGGCCGCATCCTCTCGGTGCCCTATCCGCAGGAGCTGAACGACATCCCGGCGATCGTCGCCCGCAAGGAGACCGGGCGGCAATTCGCCGACGCGATCTCCGACGCCTTCGATGAGATGCTGGAGCAGTCGCGCCACGCGCCGCTGGTGATGGGGATCGCGCTCCACCCCTACATCGTCGGCCAGCCGCAGCGCCTGCGCCCCCTGCGCGCGGTGCTGGCCCGCATCGCCGCTCACCGCGACACGGTCTGGCTCACCACCGCGGGCGCGATCGCCGAGCACGCGGTGCAGGTGATGGACTGAGAGGACAGGGCTCGACGGGATCAGCTCGGAGGACGGCTGCGTTTCGCCGGTGAGCCCGCAGATCCGCTGCCGGTGATGAACGGGTTTTTGTCGATCAACCGAACACGGATGGTCCGCGCCGAACCCGACGCACCGGTCATCGCGGCGGGGTCGGGTCCGGAACGGCCAGCAACCCGATCAGCACCAGGGCCGGCACGAGCACGCACCAGAAGGACAGGGCGGCGACCCCGAACGCGCCGGCCAGGGCACCTGCCGCGAAGGCCAGCACCGCGGACAGCGTGCGCCGCAGGCGGGCGCCGGCCTGCGCGCCGAGCTTGGTCCCGCACAGGTGATCGGTGATATCGATGACGGCCTGCGTGACGTTCACGGTCATCACCGTCGTCGCGGCGAGGTGGCCGATCACCAGGCGCCCGATGCCGTTCTGGATGCCCATCGCGGCGACCCCGAGCATGCCGATGCCGATCGCCCGCGCGCCGTCCGGCGAGCCGAGCGGCGACAGGGCCGCGCCGAAGTTCGCGAAGGCGATCAGGACGGCCGCCTCGAGGGCCAGCAAGGGGCGCAGCGGCGACGTCCCGCGCCGCTCCAACGCCAGGGCGATCAGGCGCGTGAGTGCGACGGCCAGGATGAAGGTCGGCAGGGCGAGCAGCTTGGCGAGGACGCCGGTCGAGGTCGAGACCAGCTCCGCGCCGATCAGGACGAAGTTGCCGGTGACGTGGGCGGTGAACAGGCCGGTCAGGGCGATGAAGGCGGCGGCGTCCACGAAGCCGGCGACGAAGGCGAGCCCGACGCCGATCGCGGCGTCCCTGAGCGATGGGGTGAACACGATGCCTTGCTCTCCTGCCCGTCCGAGCCGGTCGCCGCTCGCCATCCGCCGAGCGCCCGGGCCGCGGACCTTCCAGGCGTCCGGGCCGGACCGCAAGCGGGCGCTCGCCGGGCCGAGCCCAGGCCGCGACACCGCCT
>NZ_VRUV01000540.1:0-2949 GCF_008039455.1 Methylobacterium sp. WL116 | reverse complement strand
CCGCCGGCGTGACGGCGGCGGGCGGGCTCGCGCGCGGCGTCTCGACGAAGAGGCGCTTCACCGGCCAGCCGTCGGCCCAGCGCTCCATGTCGCCGAAGCGCGGATTGGTCTTCAGGCCGGTGGCGTCCTGACCGGCGAAGGCCGCGGTCGCCGCGAGGTCGAAGGTCTTCCAGAACGCGAGGTAGTCGAGGGTGTCGGCGCGGGCGTTGTTGATCTGCGCCACCAGCGTCTGCTGCTCGCCGGAGAGCGACATGTCGGCCAACCACTTGAACGGCGGCGGCTTGGTGTCCTTCGGGTCGGCCGGCAGCTTGATCGCCGCGCCGTCGAACGCGGCATCGAGCCCGGCCGGCGCCGCAAGCGTCGCGGTGAGCGCCGGGAAGCCGTGGTCGTCGGAAAGCGCGCGCATGAACAGCTTGCGCTCCGTCGGCACGGCGCTCGCCTCGCGCAGCAGCCGGCGGGCGGCCAGGTCGGCCGCGCGGGCGTCGCGATCGCCGATCATGGCGATCAGCAGCGTCTGCGGCGCGATCTTCGCGAGATCGCCGAGCACGATGCCGCGCGACTTCGGCCCGCTGGCGATGCCGCCCGGCATCACCCCGAACACCAGCTTCGGCACGGGCAGGTCCTGCGCCTTCGCGTCGGCCGCGATGTCCATGGCGAGCGGGACGCCCGCGAGGTGGCCGATCAGCGCGACCTTCCCCAGGTCGGGCTTGCCCTCCGCGTCGGCGGCCAGCGCCTCGAAGGCGGTCTTGAGCGCGCCCTCCGCGTTGGCGACCGCATCGACGGGCCGGGTCCGGTTCACGTCCTGGAAGCGCGGGAACAGGACGAGCCAGCCGTTGCGGGCGAGATGGTCGATCCAGGCGCCGTAGCTCTGCGGGTTGGTGGCGCCCCAGCCGTGCAGGAGCACCGCGACCGGGCGCCCCTCGGCGGGGGCCGCGCCGGCGGCGTGGAACACGAAGGTCGAGGCGCCGGTGCGCCCGACCGCGCGCTTGACGATGGTGAGCTTGCGGTCGCCGACGCCGCCCGGCCCGTTGTTCGGCTGGGCCGGCGGCGCCGCGGCCGCGGCGGGCAGCACCGAGACGAGGAGGCCGAACAGGCCCGCGGCCAACGGGCCGCGATGGTCTTTCAGGAACATGGACGGCTCGATCGCTTCGAGAAGGGGGGCGGACCGCTCGTGGGCCGGCATAGCAGATTCGGCCTCCGGGGCGATGCGCCGGCCGCCTCGCGGCAGGCCCTGCACCGGGGCGGGGTTCGCACGGCGAAGCCTCAGGGTTCGAGGGCGTGCGGGACCAGCTTGCCGCCGGGGCCGATCACCGACGGCCCCGTCGACGATCCGGCCGGGCGCCCGGCCGCCTGCTCGACCCAGGCCAGGATGTCCTCGGCCCGCCACGGCTTCGGGATGAAGGTCGCCGAGACGCGCAGGTCGCTCGGCTGGTCGCCGGCATCGCCCGAGGTGAGGAGCACGCGCACCCGCGGCCACGTGACGCCGATGATCCGCGCCAGCTCGAAACCGCCGATCGGTCCCGGCGTGCGCACGTCCGAGAAGACCACGCTGACCTCGTCGCCGCGATCGTTGAGGATGGCGAGCGCCCGCTCCGCGGTCTCCGCCTCGATCACGGTGAAGCCGGTTTCCTCCAGGAGGGTCGCGGCGAGGAAGCGCTCGTCCGGTTGATCCTCCACCACGAGGATGACGGGCTTCTGTCCGGGCGGGTTCACGTCGGTCATAGCCGGGACACTCTAAGCGGGCCGGATGGTCGGCCCCTCGGATCGGTCGTTCATCGCCATCGTCGATGCGAACGGGGGTCGACCCGTGCGTGCACGCGCCGCCCGGCCCCATCCTGGCATAAACCGGTCGTCCCCGCCGTGTCGGATAGGGCACACAACCCTGAAGGAGCGTGCCGGAGCTGCCGTGACCGCTGGTCGCGGCCCGTCGGCGCGACTTAGCCGACGCCGTTCGCCTTCAGGAATGCGAGGGCGCGGCGCCAGCCGTCCTCGGCCGCCTCCTTGCGGTAGCTCGGCCGGTAATCGGCATGGAAGCCGTGCGGGGCGTCCGGGTAGACGACCAGCTCCACCGGCTTGCCGGCGGCCTTCGCCGCATCGCGGGCGGCCTCGGCGGTCGCGACCGGGATGCCGGTGTCGGCGCCGCCGTAGAGGCCGAGCAGCGGTGCGTTGAGCTGGCCGGCGACCGATCCGGCGCTGCGCGGCTGGATGTCGGTCGGGTCGCCGCCGAGCGGGCCGTACCAGGCGACCGCCGCCTTCAGGTCGCGGCGGTGGGCGTCGTAGAGCCAGGCGGCACGGCCGCCGCGGCACCAGCCCATCACCCCAAAGCGCGCCGGATCGCCCTTGGCGGCGGAGGTCGCCCAGGCGACGGTGGCGTCGAGGTCGCCGATCCACTGCGCGTCCGGCGTCTTCGAGATCACGTCGCGGATGATCAGCTTGGGGTCGGTCATCTGCGACAGGTCGCCCTGTCGGGCGTAGAGTTCCGGCGCCACGGCGCAGTAGCCGGCCTTGGCCAGGCGGCGGCAGATGTCCTTGATGTATTCGTGGACGCCGAAGATCTCCTCGATCACCAGCACCAGCGGAAACGGCCCGGCCCCCTCGGGGGCCGCGCGGTAGCCCGGCATCGGCCCGTCGGCCGCCGGGATCCGCACCTCGCTGGCCTCGATCCCGGTGTCGTCGGTGTGGATGACCTGCGCCTCCACCGGCGTCACCGCGAGGGTGAAGCCGCTGATCAGGCTCGTCATCACGAAGCCCCGCCGCGACAGCGGCGGGACGATCAATCCGTCGAGGCCCTCGCCGCCGCCTTCGTTGTCGTGCGTCATGCCGTGCTCCTCGAACCCTCCGGCCAGCGCACCACGCCGCCGGGCCCGGGTCAACCGTGCGGAGCCGCCCGGGCGGGACGCTCAGGCGCCGGCGGAGACCCGCGCCGCCCGCCGCGCCGAGGGCCTGTGG
>NZ_VRUV01000053.1:0-15412 GCF_008039455.1 Methylobacterium sp. WL116 | reverse complement strand
GGCCAGCGCCGGCAGCCCCCGGCGGCGGCGCTGGCGGGCCAGCCCCTCCATGAAGCCGTTGGCCGCGACGTAGGCGCCCTGGCCGGGATTGCCGATGAAGGTCGTGGCCGAGGAGAACACCACGAAGTAGTCGAGCGCACGGTCGCGCGTCGCGGCGTCGAGGTTCTGGGCGCCGATCACCTTGGGGCCGATCACCGCGTCGAGCGCGGCGGCGTCCAGGTTGGCGATCAGGCCGTCCTGCAGCACGGCGGCCGCATGGATCACGCCGGCGAGCTTGCGGCCCGACGCCTCGATCCCGGCGAGCAATGCATCCACCGCGACGCGGTTGGTGATGTCGCACGGCGTGGCCGCGACCGTCACGCCGCGGGCGGTCAGGTCGGCGACGACGGCCTTGGCCTCGTCGGACTCGGCGCCCTTGCGGCCGACGAGGAGGAGGTTCTTCGCGCCGCGTTCGGCGAGCCAGCGGGCCGCCACGCCACCGAAGCCGCCGAGGCCGCCGGTGATCAGGTGGACGCCGTCGGTCGAGACCGTGAAGGGCGTGTTGCGGGCGGTGAGCACGCGGCCGGGCTTCGGTGGCGCGATCACGATCTTCCCGACGTGTCCCGATTGCTGCATCAGCCGGAACGCATCCGAGGTCTCGTCGGCGGTGAACGGCTGGTAGGGCAGGGGCTTGAGGCCGCCGTCGTTGAACAGGGCCATCACCTCGCGGAACATCCGTGCGCCGTCGTCGCCCTGGTGCTGCAGCACCTGGTCGAGGTCGACGCCGAAGTAGCTCAGGTTCCGCCGGAACGGACGCAGGCCGATATGGGTGTTGGCGACGTAGTCGCGCTTGCCCAGCTCGATGAACCGGCCGAACGGCTTCAGCGCGTTGAGCGAGCGCTCCATCGCCTCGCCGAACAGGCTGTTCAGGACCACGTCGACGCCGGTGCCGGTGAGCGCGCGGATATCGTCGACGAAGGCGAGCGAGCGCGAGTCGAGCACGTGCTCGGCGCCGAGCGCCTTCACCAGCGCACGCTTCTCGCGCGAGCCGGCGGTGGCGATGACGCGGGCGCCCTTGAGCTTGGCGATCTGCAGGGCGGCGAGGCCGACGCCGCCGGCACCGCCGTGGACCAGCACCCATTCGCCGCGGCGCAGCCGGGCGCAGGAGACCAGCCCGTAATAGGCGGTGAGGAAGGCGACCGGCACGGTCGCCGCCGCCATCGGATCGAGGCCGGCGGGCGAAGGCGCGACGACCAGCTCGGGCACGACGATGTGGGTCGAGAAGCCGGACTGCGCGAAGGCCACGACCGGATCGCCGACCTTGAAGGCCTGGACGCCGGCACCGACCGCGACGACGCGGCCGGCGCATTCGAGGCCGAGGCGGGGGCCGGCGAAGCCGTCCTCCAGGATCTCCTCGGGCAGCATCGAGAGCGCCCAGAGCACGTCGCGGAAGTTCAGGCCGGTCGCCTCGACGGCGATCTCGACCTCGCCGGCACCCGGCGCGCGGCGGATCGCCGGCCCCCAGACCATCTCGTTGAGGCCGCCGGTGTTGCTGCGCTCCAGGCGGGCGGCCTCGGCCGGCACCGCCTCGGGATCGATCCGCCGGAGCGTGTGACCGGGACGGAAGCGGATCACCCGGGTGCGGTCGTCGTCCAGGACGATCTCGGTCTCTTGCGTGCCCGAGAGGATCAGGTCGCGCAGGCGCTCGGCCGCGCGCTTCGAGCCGATCTCGGGGGCGAGGTCGATGCGGCGCACGTCGAGCGTCGCGATCTCGTTGGCCAGCGTGCGCGAGAACGCCCAGACCCCGGCCTCGACGGACGCGGCCTGCCCGCCGCCGTCGCGGGTCGCGCCGGGCGAGACCACCCAGAGCTTGGTCTGGCGCGCGCCGAGATGCTCGGTGCAGCGCTTCAGGCTAAGGCAGCGTTCGCGCAACCGCGCCGCGGCATCGCCGCCGCGGGTGAAGGCGCCGGCCAGGAACACCACCGTGTCCGGGGTCTCGCGCTCCAGCTCCAGCAGCGAGGCCTCGGAGTCGAGGATGATCGAGACGTGCACGCCGGCGGCGACGAGCAGGGTCGCGAGCGACGAGGCGGTCTCGGCGGCGAACTCGTCGTCCGAGCCGATGACGAAGGCGAAGGTCTGCGCGGCGGCCTTGCCGGGCCGGGGCGGCGCTTCGGCGACGAGCAGGAGGTCGTCGCCGTTGACCGAGGCGGCGCGGTCGACCGCGACGCTGACGAGGCCGGTGGCGCTGAGGGTGCGCTGCCAGCCCGGGATGTCGTCGAGGCGGCCGACCGGCATGTCGCCGAGCCCGGCCTCGAACCAGCCGGGGATCAGGCCGAAGACGAGGTCGCGGAACAGCGAGGCGCCGGGCTCGACCGCGAGCAGCAGGCCGCCGGTGGCGAGCGCGTTGGCCAGCCGCTGCGGCAGGTCGCGTTCGCCGCGATGCAACGCGCCGCTGGCTAGGATCAGGTCGAAGCCGGCCGCCGGAAGGTCCTCGGCGGCCTCGATCACCGCGACGCCGCGGGGGAGGGCGAGGCGGGCGCGCTCCGCAAGGCGCCGGTCGGTGTCGAACACCGTGAGGCGCGCCTCGGCGGATTCGGCGAAGGCCGCGACCTGGGCGGACAACGGCCCGAAGCCGACCTGGAGCAGGCGGAGCGCCCGGTCCTTCGGCAGCATGCCGCCGCAGGCCTCGGCGATCCCGGCGACGACGTCGGCCGAGGCGCGGGCGGTGGCGCTGCGCAGGGTGAACGCGTCGAGCGCGTTCTGCGGCAGGCTCGGAGCCTCGGTGAGGGTGCCGGCGAGCAGGCGGTCGACCAGGGCGCCGACATCGGCCAGCAGGACCAGCTCGGCCGACAGCTCGGGATGGTCGGCCGCGATCCAGCGCATGATCTCGGTCGGCGCCGGCAGCGCGTCGCCGTCGCCGAGACGCCAGACGTCGCCATCCTGCTCGGCGAGCCCGCTGCTTTCGAGGGCGTAGAGCGCGTTGACGAGCCACGGGCGCATCTCGTCCGGGACGCGCGCGTCGATCGCGACGGTGGCGCCCTGCTTCAGGCCGGAGGCGAGGCGGTAGGCGAGCGAGGTCGCCCAGCCCTCGAGCAGGAGATGCCCGGGCGAGAGCGGGGCGCCGGATGCGGCGCGAGCAGCCTTGGCGGCCGGCTTCAACAGCGCGGCGATGCTCGACCGGCGGTCCATCGCGATCGCGGTCGGCTCGGTCGCGAGTTCCGCCGCTTGCGTGATCGCGTAGGCGGCGAGGTCGCCGCCGCCCTTGGCGCGCAGCGCCTGGAAGCGGCCCTCGCGGATGGTGGCGACGACCTCGCCCTCGGCGTCGAGGATGGTGAAGTCGGCCAGGATCGAGCGCTCGTTGCAGCGCCGGGTCCGGATGACGGCCCGCGCGATCGTGGCGCCGGGGCGCAGCAGCCGGACCTCGCCGAAGCGCACCGGGATGTAGGCCTTGCCGGCATTCTCGCCGAGCAGGTCGGCGAACAGCAGGATCAGCCCGTGGAAGCAGGCGTCGAGGCGGGCCGGCACGAGGCCGTAGCGCGGGTCGGCCTCGGCGGGAACGAGGTCGGAGACGATGGTGACGTCGTCGATCCGGGCGCTCGCCGCGACCTGGCGGAAGCTCGGGCCGAAGCCGAGACCGGCCGCCTCGGCGCGCAGGTAGAGCTCGTCGCCGGTGAGCACGTCCTCGGACGGCATCTCGACGTCGGGCCGCACCGGCGGCGCGAAGGTGCCTTCGACGATCTTGGCCGAGGCATGCAGCTGCCACGGCGACGGGGTGAGCCGCGGGCGGCTCAGGACCTGAACCGCGTTGCCGGAGCCCGACATCCGCACCGCGACCTCGCGCAGGGCCTCCTCGCCGAACACCATCGGGGAGTGGATCTCGAACTCGGCGAGCACGACGTGGTCGCTGCGCAGGGCCTCGCGCACGGCGGCCAGGGCCATCTCGACGAAGCCGGCGCCCGGCATGATCGCCTGGCCCTCGATGCGGTGGTCGTCGAGCTCGGGGATCGTGGCGATGTCGGCGAAGCCGTGCCATTCCAGGCCGTCGACCTGGACGCGCGAGCCGATGAGCGGGTGGTACACGCGCGGGGTCGCCGCACCCAGGCTTTCGGTGGTGTCGCCGAGGCGGAAGGGGCGGCGCTGCCAGGGATAGGCCGGCAGGTTCAGGGCGCCGGCCGGCGCGTCGCCGAAGACGGTCCGCTCGTCCACGGCCGCGCCCTGGACCAGGGCGGCCGCCAGCGCGCGGGCGATCGGATCGCCGCCGCTGGCCTTCTTGTGCATCACGCCGACGGTGGCGTTGTCGATGCCGAGCGGCTCGATCGCGTCGCCGATATGCGACATCAGCGTCGCGCGCGGGCCGACCTCGACGAAGATGCGGGCGCCCTGGCGGGTCGCCTCCTGCACCGCCTCGCAGAAGCGCACCGGCTCGCGGATGTTGCGCCACCAGTAGGTGCCGCCGAACTGGCCGCCGTCGAGCACCGCGCCGGTCACCGTCGAGACCATCGCGGTGGTTCCGGGCGACGGCTTCAGGCCGGCGAGGTCGCGCAGCAGCGGCTTCTCGGTCGGGTCCATGAACCGGCCGTGGAAGGCGTAGTCGAGGTCGAGCTTGCGCCCGCGCCGGCGCTTGCGCGACAGCGCCTTGAGCGCGGCGTCGATCGCGGCGACGGGCCCGGCCACGGTGACGGCCTTGGGGCTGTTGTAGGCGGCGATGTCGAGGGTCGGGTAATCCTCGAGGAAGCCCTCGACCTCCTCGGCCGGCATCAGCAGCACCGCCATGGTGCCCTGGCCGCGCGTCGTCTCTTGATGATGGCTGCGGTAGAAGATGACCCTTACCGCCTGCTCGAGGCTGAGGATCCCGGCAGCCTCCGCCGCGGCGATCTCGCCGACGCTGTGCCCGAGCACGAATTTCGGCGCGAGGCCGGCCGCGCGGAGGGCGGTGGTCGAGGCGCTCTGGATCGCGAAGATCAGCGGCTGCGAGACGCTGGTCAGTGCCAGGCGCTCGTCGAGGTCCTCGGCGTCCAAAGCCGCCTTGAGCGACCATTTCGAGTAGGCGGCGAACAGCGTGTCGATCCGGTCGAAGGCCGCGCGGAACACCGCGTTCTCGGCATAGGCCTCGCGGCCCATCCCGGCCCACTGGCTGCCGTTGCCGGAATAGACGAAGGCGACGTCGGCCGCCCGGTCGATCGCGGTGCCGGTGAGCGCGACGGCCGAGTCCTCGGCCTCGCCGATGGCACGGAGCTCGGCGGCGATGTCGGCCTTGCCGTCGAGGGTGATCGCGAGGCGGGACGACAGGCGCTCCCGACGATGCGCGGCGCCGGCCGCGATCCGATCGGCCTCGGCAGGGCCCGCGGCGTCGAAGCGATCGGCATAGTCGAGGGCGAGCTCGTTGAGGGCGGCGCGGCTCTGGGCCGAGAGCAGCAGCACCTCGGGCGCGCGGGCCGCGGAGGCCGGCGTGGCCACCGGGGCCGGATCGGTCAGCACGACGTGGGCGTTGGTGCCGCCGAAGCCGAAGGAGTTCACGCCGGCGAAGCGCTGACGCGCGCCGCGCGGAATCGCCAGCGCCGTCTGCACCACGTGCAGGTTCATCTCGGCGAAGGGGATGTCGGGGTTGAGCTCGGCCGAGTGCAGCGACGGCGGCACCAGGTCGTGCTCGAGGGCGAGGCTCGCCTTGAGCAGGCCGGCGAGGCCGGAGACCGGCTCGGTGTGCCCGATGTTGGTCTTGATCGAGCCGATCGGCAGCGGGCTTTTGCGGCCCTTGCCGATCTTGCCGCCGATGGCGGAGGCCTCGATCGGGTCGCCCACCGGCGTGCCGGTGCCGTGGGCCTCCATGAAGGCCATATCGTCGAGGTCGATCTCGGCCTCGCGGTAGACCTGCTCCAGCAGCGCGCCCTGCGCGTAGCCCGACGGCAGCGAGATGCCGGTGGTGCGCCCGTCCGAGTTGACGCCGGACGCGGCGATCACGCCGCGCACGGTCGAGCCCCCGCGCCGCGCGGCCTCTGCCGATTGCAGCACGAGCACCACGCCGCCCTCCGAGCGGACGTAGCCGTCGGCGGAGGCCGAGAAGGCCTGGCACAGCCCGGTGCGCGACAGCATCTGCGCATTGGAGAAGCAGATGAAGTTGAAGGGGCTCGCCAGCACGTTGACGCCGGCCACGACCGCGGTGTCGACGCGGCCGGACCGGATCGCGGCGACCGCGTTGTCGAGGGCGACCAGGGAGGACGAGCAGGCGGTGTCGACGGTGAAGCTCGGACCCTTGAGGTCGAAGATGTACGAGATCCGGTTCGACAGGATCGAGAGCGTGTTGCCGGTCGCCGCGTAGGCGTCGCCCGACGGCACGTCGAGGATGCGCAGGTTGCCGTAATCGAGCGACGAGGCGCCGACGTACACTCCGATCGGGCTGCCGGCGACGCTCGAGGGGCGCATGCCCGCATCTTCCAGCGCTTCCCAAGTCAGCTCGAGCAGGAGCCGCTGCTGCGGATCCATCTGCTCGGCCTCGCGCGGCGAGATGCCGAACACCGCCGGGTCGAACGACCAGATGTCGTCGAGGACGCCGGCGGCCCAGGTGTAGCTCTTGCCGCGCTCCTGCGCCCGCGGATGCCCGAAGCGGTCCAGGGACCAGCGGTCCCCGGGAATGCGGCCGACGGCGCAGCGCGCCTCCGTCAGGAGCTGCCAGAGACCGTCGACGCTCGGCGCGCCGGGGAGCCGGCAGGCGCGACCGACGATCGCGATGTCAGTACGTTGTGTCACGTTTGATTCGCACACGCTCGTTAACGGAAAACGGTTCAGTCGCCGGCAAGACAGCCCCCGGGCCGATGCTTAGTATGGCGCTAAATCGCTGTCCAACCTGAGGAAGGGACGACGGCATCGAAGTGGCCGATTTGCGGTCGGCTGTGGCGAACGTTCATCAACCTAAGCTTTGCCGCACACTGATATCACCCCGCATCTGAGCCGATGAAACCGGGTGAATTTGTGTTGAGACCGCTGCATGATTGCCGCACGTCGCAACGACGTGCCGCCTGTCCCCAGGTCGGCGATGCGATCGCCATCGCGGGACGCGGATTGCCGGCTCAATCCAGCCGCGCTCGGCGATCGAACGCACGCCCCACGCCGGCGTAGCGGAAGCCGAGGCGCTCGACGTCCTGCACGCGATAGACGTTGCGAAGGTCGACGAGGACCGGCTCGGCCATGGTGGCGCGCAGGCGTTCGAGATCGAGCGCCCGGAACGCGTTCCACTCGGTCACCAGCACCAGGGCGTCGGCGCCCTCCGCGCAAGAATAGGGATCCTCGGCGTAGGCGATGTCGGGCAGGAGCCGGCGGGCCTGTTCCATCCCCTCGGGATCGTAGGCGCGCACGGTGGCGCCGGCATCCTGCAACCCCGCGACGATGGCGAGCGAGGGCGCATCGCGCATGTCGTCGGTGTTCGGCTTGAAGGTGAGGCCGAGCAGCGCGATCGTCTTGCCCCGCACCGAGCCACCGCAGGCCTGGATCACCTTGCGCGCCATCGCGCGCTTCCGCTGGTCGTTGACCGCGACCACGGTCTCGACGATCCGCATCGGCGTCCCGGCATCCTGCGCGGTCTTCACCAGGGCCAGCGTGTCCTTGGGGAAGCACGAGCCGCCGTAGCCCGGCCCGGCATGGAGGAACTTCGCGCCGATGCGGTTGTCGAGGCCGATCCCGCGGGCGACCTCCTGCACGTCGGCACCGACCCGCTCGCACAGGTCGGCGATCTCGTTGATGAAGGTGATCTTGGTGGCGAGGAACGCGTTGGCGGCGTACTTGGTCAGCTCGGCCGTGCGCCGTCCGGTGACCAGGATCGGCGCGGCGTTGAGGTAGAGCGGGCGGTAGACCTCGCGCATCACGCCCTCGGCGCGCGCGTCGTCGGTGCCGATGACGATGCGGTCCGGCCGCTTGAAGTCGTCGATCGCCGCTCCCTCGCGCAGGAACTCGGGGTTGGACACGACCCCGAAGGCGGCATCGGGCCGCGCCTCGCGGATGATGCGCTCGACCTCGTCGCCGGTGCCGACCGGCACCGTCGATTTGGTGACGATCACCGTGTAGCCGGTGAGCGCGGCGGCGATCTCGCGGGCGGCCGCGTAGACGTAGCTCAGGTCGGCGAACCCATCGCCGCGGCGCGACGGCGTGCCGACCGCGATGAACACCGCATCCGCCTCGGCCACCGCCGCGGCGAGGTCCAGCCCGAAGCCGAGCCGGCCGCTGCGCACGTTCTCGGCGACCAGCGCCTCGAGGCCCGGCTCGTAGATCGGCATGCGACCGGCGCGCAGCGCCTCGATCTTGGCCGGGTCCTTGTCCAGGCACACCACCTCGTGCCCGAAATCGGCAAAGCAGGTCCCGGAGACGAGGCCGACATACCCCGACCCGACCATGACGATTCGCATGCAACCTCCGTCGTCGGCTCGGGTGCGATCGCCGATTGCACTGCAGCATTACCCCGGATCGGACGTCCAGGGAACAGGCCGGAGAGCGCCCGCATCGGAACGCGTGCCGGGGAAGGCCGCAGACCTGCGTCGTCTTCTCGCACGGCCCACGATCCCGGCCACGGCTCAGAGCCGGTAATGCCCGGAAATCCGTGACAGATTGATGTTGTAGTAGGGATCGGCGCGCAGTCGCGCGCCCCAGCGCGCCTGCATCACCGCCGTCTCGCGCTCGAACCGCGTCCACTTCTCCGGAGTGTCCTCCGGACCGCGACTCTTCGACTCGTGGTGGACGAGGGCGGCGAAGGGCGTCCACACGATCCGGTAGCCGGCCGCGCGCACGCGCAGGCAGAGGTCGACATCGTTGAAGGCGACCTTGAGATCCTCGGCGTCGAAGCCGCCGAGGGCGGCGAAGACGTCGGCGCGCATTGCGAGGCACGCCCCCGTGACCGCCGAAACCTCGTGCGCCATCGTCATCCGCCCGAAATAGCCGGGCTCGGTACCGTCGAGCCCGAGATGGCTGTGACCGGCGACGCCCCCGATCCCGAGGATCACGCCGCCGTGCTGCAGCGTCCCGTCCGGGTAGAGCAGCTTGGCGCCGACCGCGCCGATGTCGGGCGCGAGCGCGATCGACACCAGCTCCCGGAGCCAGCCCGGCTCGATCACCTCGACGTCGTTGTTGAGGAAGAGCAGCACCGAACCCGTCGCGGCCGCCGCCCCGCGGTTCGACAGGTCCGAGAAGTTGAACGCGCCGGTAACCGGGAGGACACGCAGGCGCGGATCGTCCCGGTATCGTGTGAACAGGGCGTGGGTTTCGGGCTCCCGGCTGTCGTTGTCGACGACGATGACCTCGATCGCCGGATAAGCGGTCCGACCGAACAGGCCGTCGAGGGTCACGCGCAGCAACTCGGCACGGTCCCGCGTCGGGATGATCACCGAGACACGGGGTACAGGATCGGGGAGGGGGCGCACCAGCCGGTTGAAGCCTGCGGGCCCACGCTCGGCCCGGCCGCCCCAAGGGGCGACGACCTCGGCGAGCGCCTGGAGGCGGGCCACCTCGGCGCGGGCGAGCGCCCGGTCAGAGAAGGTGCCAGAACCGCCCGCCGCCCGCCAGTGATACAGCACCGCCGGGATGTGCCGGATCCGGGCGGGATCGAGCCCGTCGGTGAGGCGAAGGAGCAGGTCGTGATCCTGGCTGCCCTCGAAGCCGGGGCGCAGGCCCCCGACGGCGCGCAGGGCCTCGGTGCGGATCACGGTCAGGTGGTTGATGTAGTTCTGCCCGTACAGCAGCTCGCGATCGAAGTCGGCCTTGAAGTGCGGGTCGAAGCGGCTGCCGCGGCGATCGATCTTGTCCTCGTCGCTGTAGATCAGAACGAGGTCGGGATCGATGCGGATCGCCCGGACAACCTCGTAGAGGGCATGGGCGGGGAGCGCATCGTCGTGGTCGAGGAAGGCGCAGAACGGGCCCTGCGCCGCCGCCAGCGCGTCGTTGGTCGCGCGGGCGATGTGCCCGTTCTCCGACCGGCACGCCACGCGGATCCGGGGATCGGAAGCGGCGAACCGTTCGAGCAGCCTCGGGACCGCTGGGTCGGTCGAGGCGTCGTCTACGACGCAGAGCTCCCAATGCGGATAGAGCTGGGCCTGGACCGAAAGCAGCGCCGTGCGCAGGACCTTCGGAGCCGGATCGTAGACCGGCATCAGGATCGAGATCAGCGGCGGCGTTTCCCAGGCCGAGACCTCCGCCCGGATGCGGCGGCGCTCGGCCGGGTCCAGGGTGTCGGCTCGCCGGATCCAAGCGGCATAGCCGCTCTCGGTCCGGTGCCGCAGCGCCCGATCGAGGAACCCGCGCCCGCGCACCCGTTTTCCGAGGCTGCGCCAGTACACGGCCTGCACCGCGAGCCCAGGAGCACGCGCGAAGGCGCGGGCGACCAGGGCCGGACGCGTGCGGCGTCGAACGGTGATCCGGCTCGGATGCGGCGGCCTGCCGTCGGCGAGGTTCGCTATCCGTAGGGCGCGGATCGCGGCCGGGACCTGGCCGGTCCAGGTGGATACGCCGCCGCCGATGGCTTCGTCGGCGAGCGGCACGCCGGGCCGGGCATCGTCGGTGACGACGAGGCTCATCAGCGGGCGTGCCTCGCGGGGGGCGGCCGGGTCGTCGTACAGCGTGATGGTCACCCAGGCCCCGTCGAGGCCTAACCCTGCAAGGTCGAGGCGCAGCCCGTCCGCGTCGCGTTGCATCGCGAGCGTCCGCGTCGGTCCGCGTCCGAGGACGGTAGCCTCGATCTCCGCCACCTCAGTGATTCCAGCTCTTAGCGAGGGACATCAGCACCGCGTCCGACATGGCGATGTCGAACACCAGCATGTCGGCGACCGCCTTCACTGCGCGGAGGCGGTCGGCCAAGGCCAGCGCCTCGTTCGAGATCGGAACCGGCGCCGGCATCGGCACAATGCCCTCCAGCCCGATCTGGTCGAACAGGGTGGAGGCAAAGGCCTCGAAGTAGGTCCTGTGCCCGACGATGCCGAGGCGCGCGAGGATCTCGATCGCGACGATGGAATTGCCGGGGTGCAGACGGTCGTCGGGTAGGCGCGTGCCGAGCTGGCGGGACAGGGGATTGTAGAGGAGGTGATAGGCCGGCTCCGGGAGCATCCGGAAGAAGCGCTTCAGGCTCTTCGGGTCGGCGTAGTCGTACGCGTCGACGAACAGGGCCGCCTCGGCGTAGCGGCCGATCCGCCAACCGGCATCCTCCTCGACCGCGGTCCGCGCCTTCAGCCACAGCATGCGCGTCGCCATCTCGACGTACGGGTCCTGGACCAGGATCGCCGACAGCATGCGCTCGGGTGGGAAGTACTGCTCGTAGCGCGGCACCACCAGCGCGCCGGACAGGAGCTGAGACGTCGGCGTCATGTTTCCCAGAACGCTGCTCACGATCTCGTCGGACAGCTTGTGGATGCCGAAGTAGGATTGCTGGAAGTACGGGAACAGCGCGTTCTGCAGTCCGACTTCGGCGTGGATGCCGGTGTTGATCAGGAGCACCCGCCGGTCGATCAGGCGCTCGCGCGGCACGCGCCGGTGGACCAGCACGTTGGTGTCGGCGTCGTAGAGTTCAAGGACCGGCATCGTCGAGAGGCCCGGCACCTCGGCGTCCCGCAGCTCGAAGACGCATTGCCCGGTCGAGTGCCAGCCGTTGTGCTGGAAGGCAGGCTCGGTGATCGTGGCCGCGACCTCAGCCAACCGCCGGCCCTCGACGGAGACCACGACTCGGCTCACCGCCAGAGGGTTGTCCGGGACGATCCAGCCGCGGATCACGTCGCCGTTGTCGTAGTCGATCAAGAACCGCATGTTCCATCGCTGCCGCGCCCGTGCTCCGGGCCCAGTCCTGAGCGAGGCGTCGCGCGCCGCCCGGGACCGCGCCATAGCGCATTTCCGTGGTCGTTGCAGCGCCGCCAGACCGGGCGAGCGGACAGGCGGCCGTCTCAGGTGGCAGGCTTCGCGGCCTCAATCGTCCAATGCGGCTTGCGCCGCCCCACGGCGGAGGCTATAGGCCCCCCACACCGAAGCGAAACGGCTTCGGCGAGGGCGCGTAGCTCAGCGGGAGAGCACTTCCTTGACATGGAAGGGGTCACAGGTTCGATCCCTGTCGCGCCCACCATTCCGCTTTCGTGGAATGATCGACGAACGAAGCGAGGGCTCCGCAGGGGGCCCTTTTTTCTTGGCCGAGGCGTCGTTTCGGACACGTTCCTAGGAGGACGCCGACGATCGCTCATCCCGACATGCGATCGGCTCGACGCACCGGGGGTGCATCGAGCCGGATCCTATCGCGGGGATCGAGCCGACCCGACCCGTCGCGAACGCTCAATCGTCGTCGTCTTCCTCGACGTCGACGAGATCGGTGGTGTCGTCGTCCTCGTCGTCGACCACGAGGGTATCGTCGTCGGCGGTTTCGCCGTCGGCATCCGGCTCGATGACGTCGTCGACCTCGGTGTCCGTGTCGGTATCCTTCTCGGTCTCCTCGGCCTCGACCTCGTCGAGGGAGACCAGTTCCGGACCGGCGGCATCGGCCTCGTCGTCGTCGGCGACCGGATCCTTGCGGGCGGCGATCGGCGCGGACCGGCTGGCGAAGGGGGTGAGGGCGGCGGTCGGGACGACCTCGCCGGAATAGGGGGAAACCACCGGATCACGACCGAGGTCGTAGAACTTCCTGCCGGTCGTCGGGCAGATCCGTTTGGTACCGAGTTCGGGACGAGCCACGTGCGCCTTCCTGTGTCAGTGCGATCAAGCCCCGTGATGTCGCGGGTTTTCGCGCGGTGTCAATTCATGTCGCTCGATGCGCGCATGGCGGCCCTGCATCGAAGACCGGAAAAAAGCAGTCCGGAACGCTGTCGGCGTCCCGCTCGTTCGGTCTCCACATCCAAGGAGGCCAACGCTCATGAAGATCGCCAACCTCGCCGGCCTGCTCGCCCTCGGCGCGCTCGCCCAATCCGCACCGGCCGAGGCCAAGGGCTGCATCAAGGGTGCCATCGTCGGCGGCGTCGCGGGCCATATGGCCGGCCACGGCAAGATGGGTGCGGCCGCGGGCTGCGCCATCGGGCACCACAACGCCAACAAGAAGCGCTGAGGGCTTCGCAGCGCTCGGCCCCGCCGTTTCTCGCGACGGCGGGGCTGCGAGCGCACATGCCGGGCCGGTTGGCCTGGCGCATCGAGCACGTGAACGCCGACGAGAAGGGAAAGGTGGGTCCCAGGGCCGAAGCCCCGGGTTCTGTTTCGACGGTTACCCTACCGCAAGATGCTTACGCCGCGAGGCGGGCATCCATGACAACGTTATCGTTGGCATTTAGGATTTGGTCAGGTGCCCGAAACGGGGGTTGCCCGCGTCGAACCGGTCGAGTCCCTACCGACAGTCGCATCGTACCTCACCGGAGTGAAGCTGAACTCGCGATCCCTTTACCGCCCAGTCGAACCTATTTCGCCCCCATCAGAAACGCAGCTCGGTCAGGCGTCGCCCACTGCGTTCGTGGTGGAGGCGCCGGAGTACTGCCCTCCGGGTCCTGAAACGTTATTACGAACCGGTCATCAACCGCACCTCTGATATAGCCGGTCCCCGGCCGAAAATCCAGATCCCTCGTGCGGCGGTGTGCGGTCTCGCCTTAACCGTTCGCTCACCCCGATGCGCGACGAGCCGGCCGTGGCTTCTCGCGAACAGAGGTTCTTGGATGACCGACACGATTGGGATCGCCGGCGACCGCATCCGCTCCATCATCGAGCGGGTCGAGCAGGTCGACGAGGAGATCAAGGCGCTGATGGAGGCGAAGAAGGAGATCTTCGCCGAGGCCAAGGGTGAGGGCCTCGACGTGAAGATCCTCAAGGAGATCATCCGCCTGCGCAAGCTCGACCAGGATGCGCGCGACGAGCACGAGACGCTGCTCGACGTCTATATGCGGGCCATGGACGCTCCCGCCCCGAAGCCCGAGGCGATCGCAGCCTGACGTCGCGCGATCGGTCGCTCCGACGGGGCCCGCCGCTGGCGCGCCCCGTCGGATCAGGCCCCGCTCAGCACCTTCTCGGCACTGCGCAGGCTGAGCGCCATGATGGTCAGGGCCGGGTTCGCCGCGAGCGAGCTCGGGAAGGTGGAGCCGTCGCAGATCCACAGGTTCGGGACCTCGAAGGATTTTCCGAACGGGTCCACGACGGCCTCGTCGCCGTCATGCCCCATGCGGCAGGTGCCGATGGTGTGGGCGACCCGGTCGAGCGCCCAGATGTCGCGGGCGCCGGCCCGCGTCCACAGGTCGATCATCAGCTTCGTCGCGTGGGCGTTCAGCCGCTCCTCGTTGTGGCCGTAGCCGAAATCGATCGTCGCCTTGCCCATGCCCAGGGCGTCGGTCTCGTCGGAGAGCGTCAGCCGGTTGGCATCGCACGGCAGGGTCTCGCCGTTGATGCCGATGCCGGCGACGTGGTTGTAGTCCGCCAGGTAGTCGCCGAGCGCCTTGCCCCAGAGCTTGCGGCCGCGGGCCACCGAGTTGGCGAAGGTCAGCGGCGCGACGCCGAGGCTCTGGACGAGGTAGCCGCCGACGAAGTCGGCGTCCTTCGGCCGGATCATGTCCTCAGTGATCAGCGACGACGGGTAGCCCCGGTTGGGCCGCGTCTCGGCGTCGAACGTGCCCCAGACCTGGGTCGCGACGTGACCCATGTAGTTGCGCCCGACCTGCCCGCTGCCGTTGGCCAGCCCCGTATGCAGCAGCAGCCGCGCGGTCTCGACTGAGCCGGCGCAGAGGAACACCTGCGCGCAACGCTGGCGGCGGTCGACGCCGCCCTGCCGGTAGACCACCGCGGTGATCCGGCCGTCGCGATCGCGCTCGAACCCGTGGGCCCGCGCCTCGGACCGGATCTCGGCACCGTGGGCCACCGCCAGGGGCAGGTAGGTCACGTCCATGCTGGTCTTGGCGCCGTTGCGGCAGCCCTGGTGGCAGTAGCCGCAATTGATGCAGGCCGGGCGCAAGCCCCCGCCCTCCTGCGCGAAGTCGCGGGAGACCACGGCCGCGGGCGCATCGGTCGCGCGGATGCCCGCACCCTCGCAGGCCTGCGCCATGATCTGCGCCGACGCATTGCGGGGCACCGGCGCGAGGGGGTAGCGACGGCTCGCGTCCCACGGATAGCTCTGCGGGCCGGAGACGCCGATGAAGGCCTCGACGCGCTCGTAGAACGGCAGCAGCTCGTCGTAGCTCACGGGCCAGTCGACGCCCTCGCCGGTCTCGGTGCGGATCATCAAATCGCGCTGGTCGGCGCGCGGGCAGAACGCGCCCCAGTGCAGGGTCGAGCCGCCGACGCCCGTGCCGCTGTTGTTGCCGCCGAAGGCTTCCGGGGTCGAGCCGCCGCTCAGGCGCTCGTCGGTCCAGTAGATCTCGTCGGCGAGCGTCTCGTCGAAGGCGAAGCCCTTGGGGTCGAAGTTCGGGCCGGCCTCGAGGGCGACGACGCGCGATCCGGCGGCGGCGAGGCGCGCCATCAGCGG
>NZ_VRUV01000539.1:0-2949 GCF_008039455.1 Methylobacterium sp. WL116 | reverse complement strand
CGCGGCACGCGAAAATCGTCGTCCTCCGCGGTGTTCTGCGCGAGCTCCGAGGCGGCGGCGGCCTCGAGCCGGAAGTCCATCTCCATGGTCACGGAGCGGGCCAGGATCTCGACCACGTCGCGCGGGCGCAGGCGCTCGGCTTGCGGAGACAGCACGTGGACGATGCGCGCGAGGAGGCGCATCACCTCCACGTCGCGCTGGAAGCGCTCGCGCACGCCCGGCCGCATGATCTTCACGGCGAGCGTGCGCTGGGTGCCGTCGGCATCGTGGACCACCGCCTTGTGGACCTGCGCGATCGAGGCCGCGGCCACCGGCTCGCCGAAGGCGACGAACAGGGCGGAGATCGGCTTGCCGAAGGCGGCCTCGACCACCTTCACGGCCACCGCCTGCGGGAAGGGCGGCACCCGGTCCTGCAGCATCTCGAGGTCGCGGGCCGCGCTCATCCCGACGATGTCGGGGCGGGTGGCGAGGAACTGCCCGAACTTGACGTAGGACGGGCCGAGCCGGGTCAGGCCGGCCGAGAGCCGGGCCGCGCCGGTACCGAGGCCCGGCCGCTCCAGCAACCGGACGATCCGCAGCCCGAGCCGCAGGTGCGGCGGCAGCTCGGAGGCGTCGACGAGCGCCAGCGCGCCCTCGCGCGCCAGCACGAAGCCGACATGGGCCCCGCGGAAGAGGTTGACCGCGGCGGCGATCATCGCGCCGCCCGGCGGCTCGGGTCGGTCACGAGACCTTCCAGCCGGAATGGATCGCGACGATGCCGCCCGAGAGCGGCCGGTGCGTGACGTGGCGGAAGCCGGCCTGCTCGATCATCCCGGCGAACAGCCCGGGGGAGGGGAACTTCCGGATCGATTCCACGAGGTAGCGGTAGGATTCCGCGTCGCCCGCGACCCGCGCGCCGAGCCGCGGGATCACGTGGAAGGAGTAGGCGTCGTAGATCTTGTCGAGCACCGGCAGGTCGACCTTGGAGAATTCCAGGCACAGGAAGCGGCCGCCGGGCTTCAGCACGCGGCGGGCCTCCTGCAGGGCCAGCTCGATCCGCGGCACGTTCCGGATGCCGAAGGCGATGGTGTAGGCGTCGAAGGTCGCGTCCGGCAGGGGCAAGGTCTCGGCGTTGCCGGTGACGAAGTCGATGCGCCCGTCGAAGCGCGCCCCGGCGCGCTCGGCGCCGACCCGCAGCATCGCCTCGTTGATGTCAAGCACGGTGACCGAGGCCTGCGGGCCGCCGGCCTCGAGGACGCGGAAGGCGACGTCGCCGGTGCCGCCGGCCACGTCGAGATGGCGGAACGGCCGCGTGCGCGACGGGCGCAGCATCGCGATGAGCTGCGCCTTCCAGGCCCGGTGCAGGCCGCCGGACATCAGGTCGTTCATCAGGTCGTAGCGCTTGGCGACCGAGCGGAACACGTCGTCGACGCGCGCCTGCTTCTCGGCCAGGGCCACACGCTCGAAGCCGAAATCGGTCTCCTGCGCCCCCGTCGTGCCGTCCCGCGCGCCCGTCGTCTCGTCCGCCACCGTCATGAAGTCCTGCCCGTCTGCGCCCTCGCGCCTCATAGCGAAGCCGGACGCGATCCGCCATGCGTCGTAAGACGCGGTGGGGACGGCCGGCCGTGGGCGGCGAAGCCTCGCCCGTCGGCCGGGATTGCGGCGGCGGCGGCCCGGGCCGATACCCGGCCTCCACGATCCGCCTTCCACCATCCGATTTGCCGAGGGACGGCCACAGGACGATGCCCGAGCTTCCAGAGGTCGAGACGGTGCGGCGCGGCCTCGCGCCGGCGATGGTCGGGGCCACCTTCAGCCGCGTCACCCTGCGCCGCCCGAACCTGCGCTTCCCGTTCCCCGAGCGCTTCTGCGCGCGCCTGGAGGGGCGCCGGGTCACCGGCCTCGCGCGGCGGGCGAAGTACCTCACGGCCGGCCTCGATTCGGGCGAGACGCTGATCATGCATCTCGGCATGAGCGGCCGCTTCGACGTGGCGATGCCCGACGGCAGCAACACGTCGCCCGGCGACTTCTACCTCGACGGGGCGCTCGGCACGCCCAAGCACGACCACGTGGTGATGGCGATGGGGAACGGCGCCACCGTCACCTACAACGACGCCCGCCGCTTCGGCTTCATGGACCTCGTGCCCACCGACACGCTCGCCGCGTGCC
The DNA here is from genome assembly GCF_008039455.1 of Methylobacterium sp. WL116. NCBI lineage: Bacteria > Pseudomonadati > Pseudomonadota > Alphaproteobacteria > Hyphomicrobiales > Methylobacteriaceae > Methylobacterium > Methylobacterium sp. WL116. Next base: position 804 of record NZ_VRUV01000539.1, on the reverse strand, counting down.
GGCACTTCGCCGGCATGGGCATCGAGCCCCTGAGCGCGGATCTGACGGCCGAGACCATCGCGCGGCTCTTTCGCCACAAGATCACGCCGCTGAAGGCCGCGCTCCTCGACCAGCGCCTGATCGCGGGCCTGGGCAACATCTACGTCTGCGAGGCTCTGCACCGGGCCGGCCTCCACCCCGAGGCCGCCGCGGGCACGCTGGCAAAGGCCGACGGCGCGCCGACGCCGAAGGCCCGGCTGCTGGCCAGGGTGATCGGCGAGGTGCTCACCGAGGCGGTCGCCGCCGGCGGCTCGACGCTGCGCGACTACGCCCACACCGACGGCACGTCGGGCGCCTTCCAGCAGGCGTTCCGCGTCTACGACCGGGTCGGCGAGGCCTGCCGCACCAAGGGCTGCGGCGGGACCGTCGGCCGGATCGTGCAATCCGGCCGCTCGACCTTCTTCTGCGCGACCTGCCAGCCTTCTGGGACGCGGATCGCGCCGACGCCCCCGAAACCGCGCTGACCGGATCGGCCTGTCTGTCGACCAGCCGGGGCGCGTGCAGCGCGCAACGGCAATTTCGCCACAAACCGGCGTAGTTTCCGGTACCCTGCGGCGATCCTTCGTGATCGCCGCCCCGTCGCGCATGCGCGCCCGGCACCGCCCTCGTCGCCGGCGCGAGCCCGAGCAGGATCCCGATGTTCTTCCGTCGACGCCAGACGCACGTGCCGCCGCAGCCGCTCACCTTCGACGAGCCGGCCCAGCCGCAGCGCCTCTCCCCCCGCTCGCCGAACGAGGCGATCAAGCCGACCGCGGCCCCGCCGCC
>NZ_VRUV01000538.1:0-2951 GCF_008039455.1 Methylobacterium sp. WL116 | reverse complement strand
GCTATCCCGACTGGGCGGACATGCTCGCCGCGCCGGTGGAGGCGATCGAGGACACCATCCGCGGCGTGACCTGGCCGGAGCTGAAGGCGCCGCGCATCCAGGCCGTGCTCCGGGCGGTCAGGCGCTTCATCTCGGTGGCGATCGGCGCCAGCGTCTCGACGGCGAGCTCGACCAGCGCGCCCTTGAAGGCGGAGAATTGCGCGCCGCCGTGATCGGCCAGCACCGCGTCGCGCGTCGTGCCCTTGAGCCCGGCGAAGATGCCGACGAGGTTGTCGGCCTCCGGCCGGCCGGCGAGGCCCGCGACCTCCGAGGGGAGGGCGTCCGGGTCGGTCTTGGCCCGGCGCACCTTGCTGGCGATCGCGTCGGCATCGTCGGTGAGGTTGATGCGCGAATTGTCCGAGGCATCGGACTTCGACATCTTCTTGGTGCCGTCGCGCAGGCTCATCACGCGGGCGGCAGGTCCCCCGATCAGCGGCTCGGTGATCGGGAAGAACCCGGCGCCCGCATCGTGCCCGTGCGCGGCGATCGAGCCGGCGAAGTCGGTGTTGAACTTCTGCGCGATGTCGCGGGTCAATTCGAGGTGCTGCTTCTGGTCCTCGCCCACCGGCACGTGCGTCGCGCGGTAGGCCAGGATGTCGGCCGCCATCAGCACGGGATAGTCGTACAGGCCGATCGAGGCCGCCTCGCGGTCCTTGCCGGCCTTGTCCTTGAACTGGGTCATCCGGTTGAGCCAGCCGAGCCGCGCGACGCAGTTGAACACCCAGGCGAGCTCGGCGTGCTGCGGCACCTGGCTCTGGTTGAACACGATCGAGCGCTTCGGATCGATGCCGGCGGCCAGGAAGGCGGCCGTGACCTCGCGGATCTGGCCTTTGAGCGCCTCCGGGTCCTGCCACAGGGTGATCGCGTGCAGGTCGACGACGCAGTACAGGCACTGCGCCTCGCGCGCCTGCATCTCGACGAAGCGCTTGATCGCGCCGAGGTAGTTGCCGAGATGCAGGTTGCCCGTCGGCTGCACGCCCGAGAACACCAGTTCCTTGAACGCGGCCATCGGCGCGGTCCCTCGAATGCCGGGCCGAGGCGATCTCGCGTCCCTGGAAGGCCGGGTTTCTGGCACCCGGGGGACGAACCGGTCAAGGCGAGGGCTGCTAGGGCTCGCGATAGGCGCCTTGCGCGCTCGGGCAGAGGTCGAGCAGCACGCAGCGGCCGCAGGCGGGCTTGCGGTGGTGGCAGACCTGCTGGCCGTGCAGCATCAGGATCTCGTGGTTGTCGTAGAGGTCCTGCGCCGACCAGTCGGCCGGAAGCTGCGCCCGCAGGATCGGGTGCGAGGGGCCGACATCCACCTTCGCTCCGATCACCCCGAGGCGCTGGGCGACGCGGTGGTGGTGGCTGTCCACCGGCAGCGCCGCCATGCGCAGCACCGAGAACGACAGCACCGCCGCGCTGGTCTTCGGCCCGACCCCGGGGATCGCCTCGAGCCAGGTGCGCGCCGCCTCGACCGGCATGTCGGCCAGGAAGGCGAGGGACAGGCTGCCGTGGCGCGCCTCGACCGCCCGGAGCACGGCCTGGATGCGCGGCGCCTTCAGCTCCGGCCAGGTCACGCCGCGGATGGTGTCCTCGATCGCCTCCACCGGCGCGGCGAGCATGTCCGCCCAGTCGGGATAGCGGGCGCGCAGCGCCTTGAACGCGCGGCCCGAATCGGCGTTGCGGGTGCGGTGCGAGAGCAGCGACGACACCAGCTCCGAGAGCGGGTCGAGGCTGTGGAAATACGGGATCGGGCAGCCGTAGACCGGGCACAGCCTGCGGTGAATCTCGAGCGCCTTCGCCGCGAGGTCGGCGGGCGCGTCCTCCGGGACCGCGGCGGTGGGGCGCGGCGGACGTTCGGCGGCGAAGAGGTCGTGGCGGTTCGCGCTGGGCATGAGGGCGGAATCCGCGAGGATTCCCGCCGGTTCCGCCCGCGCGACGTCGCAGGTCCACCGCGTCGGCGCGTCGACGTTACCGCGTCAGCGCGTAGATGTTCACGTCGAGCTTGTCGTCGGCCTTGTCGTTGAGGTCGGTGACGTACTCCTCGATGAAGCGGTCCTGGACGACGATGTCCTTGGCGTCGAGGTAGGTCGTCAGGGTCTCGTAGGTGCCGTCGATGTCGTCGTAGGAGCCCTTGTGCGGGAAGCGCAGGGCCTTGCCGGAGGGCGTCGTGCCGAAGTGCAGGCCGTCGGCGGCGCTCGGCGCAGGCTCGGGGGCGGAGGCCACCGGGATCATCGCCTCGTAGACGAAGCCGTCGTCGTCGGTGCGGGTGAAGACTGCGAGCGGGCGCCCGGTCGCGGCGATGCCGGCCTTGGCGAGGTCCGCCTCGATCTTGGCAAAGGCCTCCTTCAGGCTCGGCACAGCCTCCTCCCACTTCGCCTTGCCGGACAGGATCGCGGCGGGCTTGGCCGGCAGCGTCACCGCGTCGACGTCGTCGGCGTTGGCCGGGGTCTCCACCAGGGTCTTCCGCCCGGAGGCCTGAGGCGGTGCCGGGGGCGGCGCCGGCGCGGGAGCGGGCGCCGACGGCAGGGTCGGCGACGTGATCGCCTTCTCGGGCGCGGGCGCGGACGACTTGTTCGGATCGGCGGGCGGGTTCGGCGCGGTCGTGGTCGGGAGCGGGTCCGTCACCGCGGGCGAGGGCGCCGTCGAGGCCGGCGGCGGGGGCTGCTCGGCCAGGACCGGCAAGGCCAGGACGGGAAGGACGGCGGCGCCGAGAAGGCCGGCGGCGAGCGTGAGGCGAGGGCGGGTCAAGGCAGCGCTCCGGCAAAGGCATCGAGGCGACGACCGAAGGCCGCCGCGGACCGAATCGGCACGGTCCCGTCACGCCCAAACGTAGTGACGAACACCGGTCTTCGCGAGGCCGTCGATGCAGGTTCCGAAGCGCGGCGTGCGGGCGCGGCGGATCTGCCACGCTCCGGCGCGCGCGGAGC
>NZ_VRUV01000537.1:0-2961 GCF_008039455.1 Methylobacterium sp. WL116 | reverse complement strand
GGCGGGCACCGACAGGGCCATGTTCCGGCGGCGCTCGGCCCCGAGGAAGTCGATCAGCGTCGACGAGAAGGCGAGGCCGGCGGCCTGCCCGAGCTCGCCCTGCGGCCCGATCGTCAGCGGCGCGTTGAGCTGGTTCGCCACGAAGGCGGCGAGGTAGCCGTTGGCGCGCGCGGTGAGATGGACGCTGTCGACCGAGATGTACTGGTTCTCGACGGCTGGGTTGGTGTACCCGATCACGGCGCAGGCCGGGTTGAATGCGCAACTGCCGGTCGCCGCCTGCGGGATGAATCCGTAGGCCGTCGGGTCCGCGCGCAGCCGGTTCAGCAGCCCGTCCGCATCGAAGTAGTGCACGTTGATGCCGCGATCGGAATACGCCTGGAGGTATCCGGGGAGCTGCGCGTTGAAGGACCGCGCCAGGTCGGCGTTGGCGGCGCGAAAGGTCTGCTGGCTGAAGACCAGCAGCTCGCGCGCGCCGAGGCCGACGAGGCGGTCCAGGTTCGCGACGTTGTTGTTCAGGACCGTCGTCACGCCGGCGGCGCGGGCCGCGTTGGTGCCGGCCGGGATGTTGGTGATGTCGTTGTAGCCGATCCAGAGCGTGACGAGGTCGCGCGATCCGAACCGGCCGCCGCGGGCGGCGAACTGGTCGATCTGGTCCGGCACGCCCCAGGGAAAGAAGGGCGAGAGCAGCGTGTTCGGCTCGAGGTGGAAGGCCTGCGAGCCGCCGATCGCGTAGTCGTTGCCGGGCACGTAGGGCGCGCCGATGCGGGCCGGGATCTGCTCGAAGTAGCCGGGCGCGTTCGACCAGCGCCCGCCCTCGTAGAGCTTCGTACCGCGCATCGCGTCGAGGGTGCCGGTGGGGCTGTAGCTGGTCTCCCGCAGGATGCGGCCGTTGTCGGTCAAGCTGTCGCCGAAGGCGTAGACGCCGGAGTAGTACCCGGATTGCGCGTGTCCCAGGCCGGGCGACGACAGCACCATTCCCGACGCGAGCAGCCCCGTCCGCAGGACGCGAGTCATTTCATTCCCCCCATTCGGATGACGGCACGGATTTCCTGCGAACCGCATCCGGAGAAAGAATGTCACGCCCATTTCCCGGTCAAAACCCCTTCCCGGGCATCGAACGGTCAGCACATCAACAGTGTTGCGTCAAAACAACAAATACAACACGGATTTTCTACTTCTAATGATCATATAGCAACCTTCGATCACTATACCGCGCGGTATTCCGGGATCGATCGACGGAACGCCGGTCGCGCGAAGGCTCGCGGATGCGCGCAGGACGAACCGCGCGACATCGGGGGGCACGGGATCGGCGATGCGCGTCGCCCGGAACCGGCCCTGCGACCCATCCAGGCGCACCGGCGCCTAGATCACGCTCCAGGTGGTGCCGTCCTTGCCGTCCTTGACCGCCACACCCATCGCGGCGAGGGCGTCGCGGGCGCGGTCCGAGGCGGCCCAGTCCTTAGCGGCGCGGGCGGCGGCGCGATCGGCGATCAGCGCCTCGATCGCCGCCACGTCGAGGCCCGCGGCCGCGACCGTGGCCGCGTCCCGCTCGGAGCGGGTCTGCCCGAGGAACCCCAGCAGGTTCGCCCCGGCGCGGAGGCGCGCCGGATCGTCGAGGCGGTGGATCTCGGCGAGCGCCGCGGCGGTGTTGAGGTCGTCGAGCAGCGGCTCCAGCACCGCCTCCGGCGCCTCGGCGGCGGGCCTTGCGTCGCCGACAGCGCCGTACCAGCGGTCGAGCATCCGCCGCGCCTCCTCGAGGCCGCGCAGGGTCCAGTCGATCGGCTGGCGGTAGTGCGACTTGAGCATGGCGAGGCGCACCACCTCGCCCGGCCAGTCGTTCAGCACCGCGCGCAACGTGACGAAGTTGCCGGCCGACTTCGACATCTTCTCCCCCTCCACCTGGAGGAAGCCGTTGTGCAGCCAGGTGTTGGCCATCACCGGCGTGCCGAAGCAGCAGCGGGACTGCGCCACCTCGTTCTCGTGGTGGGGGAAGATCAGGTCGATGCCGCCGGCATGGATGTCGAAGGTCTGCCCGAGATGCCGCGCCGACATCGCCGAGCACTCGATGTGCCAGCCCGGGCGCCCGGGCGCGGCGATGCCCGACGGCGACGGCCAGGACGGCTCGCCGGGCTTCGAGGGCTTCCACAGCACGAAATCGAGGGGCGAGCGCTTGTAGGGCGCGATCTCGACCCGCGCCCCGGCCTCCATCTCGTCGAGCGGGCGCTTCGAGAGCGCGCCGTAATCGGGCATCGCGGGCACGTCGAACAGCACGTGGCCGGCGGCGACGTAGGCGTGGCCGGACGCGACCAGCGCCTCGATCATCACGACCATCTCGGCGATGTGGTCGGTGGCGCGCGGCTCGATCATCCGCGGGCGCTCGCCGGGCACGTTCACGTCCTCCGGCATCAGCACGCCGAGGTCGCGCAGGTCCGCGTGGAAGGCGGCGAGCGTCCCGTCGGTGAGCGCGCGGATGGTGATGCCGCGCTCGGCGGCGCGGGCGTTGATCTTGTCGTCCACGTCGGTGACGTTGCGGGCGTAGGTGACGTGGGCCGCGCCGTAGACCCGGCGCAGCAGCCGGAACAGCAGGTCGAAGACGATGATCGGGCGCGCGTTGCCGATATGGGCCGCGTCGTAGACCGTCGGGCCGCAGGCATACATCCGGACATGGCTCGGATCGATCGGCGCGAAGGCCTCCTTGGCTCCGGTCAGCGTGTTGTAGAGCCGCAACATCGGCGCCATGAAACGTCCCTCGTCCTTCGCGGCCGCGATCCCGGCGGCGCTGCCCTCGCCGGGCGCCGGACCCGCGAAAACTCTCGTTTGGCGTCAGTGCCCTGGGCGCCGCGCGCCACCGACCACATCGCCGAGATGGTCGTGATGATCGAGGCGCTGGTCGCGTCCGGCCACGCCTACGTCGCCGCCGGCCACGTGCTGTTCGACGTGCCCGCGATGCCCGATTACGGC
>NZ_VRUV01000536.1:0-2967 GCF_008039455.1 Methylobacterium sp. WL116 | reverse complement strand
CCCTGCCCCCGCGCGCTGCGCCGCCGACCTGGCACTCGAACTTCACGCGCGCCCGCTACGAGGCGGCGGTCGACCGGGTGCGGGACTACATCCGGGCCGGCGACATCTACCAGGCCAACATCGCCCAGCGCTTCACCGCCGCCCTGCCCGCGGGCTTCGACCGGTTCGCGTTCTACCGCCGCTTGCGCGAGACCAACCCGGCGACCTTCGGCGCCTATCTCGAGTTCGACGGGCTGACCGTCGCGTCGAGCTCGCCCGAGCGCTTCCTGAAGCTCGAGGGCGGCCAGGTCGAGACCCGGCCGATCAAGGGCACGCTCGCGCGCAGCCCCGACCCGGTCGAGGACGCGGCCCGCGCCGCGCGGCTGCTCGCGGACCCGAAGGAGCGCGCCGAGAACACCATGATCGTCGACCTGCTGCGCAACGACCTGTCCCGGGTCTGCGCGCCGGGCAGCGTGCAGGTGCCGGTGCTGTGCGGGCTGGAATCCTATGCCGGCATCCACCATCTCGTCTCGGTCGTCACGGGCACGTTGCGGGACGGTCTCGACGGCTTCGACCTGCTGGAGAGGACCTTTCCCGGCGGCTCGATCACCGGCGCGCCGAAGCTCAGGGCCATGGACATCATCACCGAGATCGAGGGCGACGCGCGCGAGCTCTATTGCGGGGCCATCGGCCGGATCGGGTTCGACGGGTCGCTCGACACCGCGATCGCGATCCGCACCGTGTTCATGGACGCGACGACCGCGGTGCTCCAGGCCGGCGGCGGCGTCACCCTGCTCTCCGAGCCGGCGGCCGAGTACGACGAGACCCTGACCAAGGCCGCCCGCGTGTTCCAGGCGTTCGAGGCAGAGGCATTCGAAACATGAGCGCGCCTGCGCGAGCCCGGGCCGGCGCGACGACCGAGGGCCGCACGGGGAGATCCGAGCGGAGGTCGGCGCGCGCAACCGCGCGTTGCCGGCGGCGCGGCCGATGCCTGCGGCCGGCGACGGCCGGGGGCCACCGGGAAACCCCATGATCCTCGTCGTCGACAACTACGACTCGTTCGTCTTCAACGTCGTCCGCTACTTCGAGGAGCTCGGCGAGACGGTGCGCGTGGTGCGCAACGACGCCCTCGACGTGGCCGGCATCCGCGCGCTCGCCCCCGACGCCCTGGTGATCTCGCCGGGGCCGTGCACGCCGGCCGAGGCCGGGATCTCGCTGCCGGCGATCCGCGAGCTCTCGGGTCGGATGCCGATCCTCGGGGTCTGCCTCGGGCACCAGGCGATCGGCGCGGCCTTCGGCGGCACCGTCGAGCGGGCGCGGAAGCCCCTGCACGGGCAGGCGACGCCGGTGGCGCATGGCGGGGAGCGGCTGTTTGCCGGGCTGCCGCCGGCGATGCAGGTCGGGCGCTACCACTCCCTCGTGGTGGCGCCGCAGCCGGCGATGGCGGCCCACCTCACCGTCGACGCGCGCTCGGCCGAGGGCGAGGTGATGGCGCTGTCGCATCGCCGCCATCCGACCTACGGCATCCAGTTCCACCCGGAATCGGTGCTCACCGAGAACGGCCACGCGATCTTCTCGAACTTCCTCGGCCTGGCCCGCGACTGGCGGGAGCGGCCCGCATCCGGGGAGGGCGGCGATGCTGTGGCATGACGGCCGCCTGATCGACGGCACCACCCTGCCCTTCGACCTGACCGATCGCGGCCTGACCCTGGCCGACGGCGTCTTCGACACGGCCCTGGCGCTGGCCGGCCGGGTCGCCTTCGCGGACGCGCACGTCGCCCGCCTCGTCGCCTCGGCCGAAGCGCTGGGCTTCTCCGTGCCCGCCGATGCCGCCCGCACGGCGATGCATGCGCTCGCCGCCACGGGCGATCGCCTGGCGATCCGCACCACCGTCACCCGCGGCATCGGCCCGCGCGGCCTCGCCCCGCCGCCCGATCCGCGCCCGACGCTGTTTGCGACCGCGGCCGTCAGCGACCGCCGGATCGCGTTCGCGCCCCTGCGGCTGTGGCCCACCGCCATCGCCCGGAACGAGACCTCGCCGCTGGCGCGGCTCAAGACCCTCGGCTACGGCGACGCGATCCTCGCGGCGCGGGATGCGCGGGCGGCCGGCTTCGACGAGGCCCTGTTCTGCAACACGCGGCGGCACCTCGCCTGCGCCGGCACCGGCAACGTCTTCGCGCTGTTCGGCGACCGCCTGGTCACGCCGCCGCTCGGCGACGGGGTGCTGGCCGGCATCGTGCGCGCCGTCGTGATCGCCGACCTCGCGCCGGCCTGCGGGCTCGCCTGCGAGGAACGGTCCGCGACGAGGGCCGAGCTGCGCCGCGCCGACGCGGTGCTCGTCACCAATTCGCTGCGGCTCGTCGCACCGGTCGCGGCGATCGGCGACACCGCCTACGCGACCGACCACCCGGTGCTGATGCGGCTGATCGCGGCCCTGCGCGACCGCGTCGCAGCGGAATGCGGCGTTCCCGCCAGCGTCGTCGCATGACGGGCGGGCGATCGACGGAGACGCCCGGGCGGATCTGGCTGCGGCGCGGGCTGGTCGGCCTCTACGGCCTCGTCGGCGCGGTGCACCTCGCCGCGCCCGACACCTTGATGCCGATCATGCCGGCCTGGGTGCCGGAGCCGCGCCTCGTGATCCTCGGCACCGGGCTCTGCGAGGTCGCGGGCGCGCTGGCGCTGACGCGCCCGGCCCTGCGCCGGGCGGCCGGGATCGGGCTCGCGCTCTACGCGCTCTGCGTCTGGCCGGCCAACATCAAGCAGGCGGTCGAGGGGATCGTGGTGCCGCCGCTGCCGGATTCCTGGTGGTACCACGGCCCCCGGCTGGCCTTCCAACCGGTGCTGATCTGGGCCGGATTGTTTGCCGGCGGCGCGATCGACTGGCCGTTCCGCCGCGCGGCGTCGGGACGACGGCCTCCTCGAGGCGGAAGTTCTGCAAGGTCGGCTCGCCGTGCGGACGCGCGGCGAGGACGATGCGGCGGTTCTTGG
>NZ_VRUV01000535.1:0-2975 GCF_008039455.1 Methylobacterium sp. WL116 | reverse complement strand
GTGTGGCGGCACCTCCGGTCGCGGCGCCCGCAATCGGCGCCGCCGCGACCGGCGCCGGCCTGCCGATCCTGGCCCGGGGCGACATCAGCGGCAATCCGTATGCGGACCCGGCCGCGCCCTACAAGGCCGACCGCCTGTCCTCGAACCGCTTCACGCAGCCGATCCTCGACACGCCGAAGTCGATCACCGTCGTCACGCGGGAGGTGATCGACGACAAGAACGCGACCAGCTTCCGCGACATCCTGCGGACCACCGCCGGCGTGACGCTCGGTTCCGGCGAGGGCGGCAACGCCTTCGGCGACCGCTTCTTCATCCGCGGCTTCGATGCGCGCAACGACGTGTTCATCGACGGCATCCGCGACCCGTCGGTCAGCGTGCGCGAGAACTTCTTCACCGAGCAGGTCGAGATCCTGCGCGGCCCGGCCTCGTCCTTCGCCGGCCGCGGCACGGCGGGCGGCGCGGTGAACGTCGTCACCAAGCAGGCCACCACGGCGGGCGACTTCTACAACACCGAGAGCCAGGTCGGCAGCGACAGCCGCGGCCGCGTCACGCTCGACTTCAACCAGGTGATCAGCCCGGCGCTCGCGGTCCGCATCGGCGGCCTGTACCAGGAATCCGGCGTCGCCGGGCGGCGGTTCGTGACCGACGACCGCGACGGCGCGGCGCTCGCCGTGACGCTGAAGCCGGCCGACGACTGGAAGTTCACCGCCAACTACGTCCACACCGACCTGAACGGGCTGCCCGATTTCGGCGTGCCCTTCAACGCCCTGTCGCGGCGGCCCTTCACCGAAAGCATCGTCCCGCGCGACACCTATTATGGCTTGATCAACCGCGATTTCCAGCACGTCCAGCAGGATACCGGGACGCTGACCGCGGAATGGTCGCCGACCGAATGGGTCACGCTCAGCAACCGGTTCCGGGCCGCGCACTCGGTGCTCGACTACGTCGGCACGCTGCCGGAGGCCCCGGTGATCCCGGCCAACCGCAACCTCTACGGCACGACGCTCAGCCTCAACCCGCAGAGCCGCTACCAGACGGTCGACGTCACGGCCGACATCTCCGACGCGACCTTCCGCTTCGACACCGGCCCGATCAAGCACACCCTGGTCCTCGGCACCGAGTTCAGCCGCGAGGAGGTGAGCCGCCAGGGCTATACCGGCCTGACCTCGGAACTGTTCTCAGGCAACTTCAGCGGCAACGGGACGCTTCGCGGCATCAACATCCTCACCCCGCCCAACACGCTGCCGTTCTCGACCCGGCCGACCAAGGCCGGCAACCCGACGGTCATCCCGGTCGACACGAAGGCCGGATACCTGATCGAGACGATGAACTTCAGCGATCTCGTGCTGCTCAACGGCGGGGTGCGCTTCGACGACTACGCGATCACCTCGTCGAACGACACCAGCTCGGTGTCGGCCCATTCCGGAAACCTGAACTACAACATCGGGCTGACCCTGAAGCCGACCTCGACCGTGAGCGTCTACGCCGCGCACGCGACCTCGTCGAACCCGGTCGGCGCGGAGCTCGACGCGTCGAGCTCCCTCTACGGCGGCCTCAATCCCGCCTTCGCGGGCAACCAGATCCTGGCGCCGGAGCAGAACACGGCCGACGAGATCGGGGTCAAGTCCGAGCTGTTCGACCGCCGCCTGCTCGCCACCGCGGCCCTGTTCAACACCGTCAAGGAGAACGCGCGCGAGACGATCGGCAGCGGCACCAACGCGGTGATCTCGGCGACCGGCGCATACCGGGTGCGCGGCCTCGACCTCGAGCTGGCCGGCAGGGTCAGCGACCGGCTCAGCCTGTTCGGCGGCTACGTCATCATGGACACGCGGGTGACGCAGTCCGCGATCCCGCAGAACGTCGGCAGCCGGCTGGCCAACATCGCCAACCGCTCCTTCAGCATGCTGGCGAAGTACCAGCTGTCCCCGATGTTCGAGGTCGGCGCGCAGGTGGTCAACAACTCGCGGGTGGCGGGCGGCACGCTGGCGGCCAACGCCAACGTCCTGCCCTCGTACTGGCGCTTCGACGCCTTTCTCGAGGCGAAGGTGAACGAGAACCTGACGGTGAAGCTCTACGGCGCCAACCTCACGGACCGGCGCATCTACGACGCGCTGTACCAAAGCAACGTGCCGTTCACGCAGCTTCAGCCCGGCCGCACCATCTCGCTGATCGCGCAGACGCGGTTCTGAGCGATGCTGGTCTGCATTCCCGAGGTGCTGAGCAAGGCCGAGGTCGCGGAGTTCCGCGCGATCATGGATGCGGCGGAGTGGTGGGACGGCCGGTCCACGGCCGGCTCGCAGTCCGCCCTGGTCAAGCGCAACGAGCAGCTGCCGCCCAACGGCGCGGTCGCGCGGCGCCTCGGCGAGCGCATCGTCGGCGCGCTCCTGGCCAACCCGCTCTTCGTCTCGGCCGCGATCCCGCTGCACATCTTCCCGCCGCTGTTCAACCGCTACGGCGAGGGGCACCATTTCGGCGTGCACGTCGACAACGCCGTGCGCGGCGACCCGATGACGGGCCTGCGCATCCGCACCGATCTCTCGGTCACGCTCTTCCTCGCCGAGCCCGACACCTACGACGGCGGCGAGCTGGTCGCGGAGGATTACTACGGCTCGCAGGAGGTGAAGCTGCCGGCGGGCGACCTCGTGCTCTACCCGGCATCGAGCCTCCACATGGTCACGCCGGTGACGCGGGGCACGCGGGTCGCCTCGTTCTTCTGGCTGCAGAGCATGATCCGCAGCCCGCAGGCGCGCAGCCTGATCTACGACCTCGACACCTCCATTCAGGGGCTCGTCGGGGAGCTGGGCCGCGACCACGCCGAGGTGGTGCGGCTCACGGGCATCTACCACAACCTGATCCGGACCTGGGCCGAGACATGACCGATCATCGACCCCGCCGGCGATCCGCGATCCGCGCGATCGCCCTCGCCCCCCTGCTCTGGCTGGCGCCGGCGCAGGCGCAGCAGCCGGGCGCCGTCC
>NZ_VRUV01000534.1:0-2980 GCF_008039455.1 Methylobacterium sp. WL116 | reverse complement strand
CCCTCGCCCGGCGCGGTTGTCGCGCGCAGGCAGGTGCCGTCGGCGAGGCGGACGACGCGGCGGGTGCGGTCGCCGAGGAAGGTCTCCTCGACCAGCGTCCCGGGCACGCCCTCCCCGCTCAGGCTCAGGTCTTCGGGACGCACGGCGAGGACGATGTCGGCGCCGGCCGTGGGCGAAGCGGTCGCGGTCCGCTTCGCCCCCGACGCCGCGACGATCCTGCCGGCATGAGGTCATCGGTCATGCGCGATGCACGGGACGATGAGGGGCCGGGCACCCGCTCCCGAACGGCTGCCGGGCTCAAAATCGTTACCGAATCTAAGACCCTGCCAGTCGCCCCGCCGCGGTCATCCCGGGGCTGCGCATCAGAGCCCGGGATCCAGAGCCGCCGACGGCGCCATCTCCAGCACGACCAGTGCATCTGGATCCCGGGCTCGCCTTCGGCGCCCCGGGATGACAGGGAGGGTGTGAAAGCGAAGTCCGGGAGACCGGGACGATGACGACGTCCCCAAGCGCGAGCCGCCTGCGCGTCCTTCTCCGCCTGCCGGTCTGGCTCTGGCTCGGCGCCTTCTTCCTGGTGCCGTTCGTCATCACCTTGAAGATCAGCCTGTCGGAGCCGGCGACCGCGATGCCGCCGTACCTGCCGGTGCTCGACTGGCGGGGCGGCGCGGGGGATTGGTCGGACTTCCTCAGGGCGCTCAATTTCGAGAACTACGTCACGCTCGCCACCGACGCGCTCTATCGCGACGCGGCCCTGACGTCGCTGGCCTACGCGCTCGCGGCGACCGCGATCCTGGCGGGCATCGCCACGCCGCTCGCCTACGCCATCGCCCGCAGCCCGGCGGCGCGCCAGCCGCTGCTCGTCGCGCTCGTCGTGGTGCCGTTCTGGACGAGCTTCCTGATCCGGGTCTACGCCTGGATCGCGATCCTGAAGCCCGAAGGCCTGCTCAATCTCGGGCTGCTGCGCCTCGGGCTGATCGCGCAGCCGCTGGAGATCCTGAACACCCCCGCCGCGGTGCTGATCGGCCTCGTCTACGCCTACCTGCCGTTCATGGTCCTGCCGCTCTACGCGGTGCTGAGCCGCCTCGATCCGGCGTTGCGCGAGGCGGCGGCCGACCTCGGCGCCTCGCCGACGCGGGTGTTCTGGACCGTGACGCTGCCGCTCGCCCTGCCCGGGCTGCTGGCGGGCGCGGCGCTGTGCTTCATCCCCATGGTCGGCGAGTTCGTGATCCCGGACCTGCTCGGCGGCTCCGAGACGCTGATGCTTGGGCGCGTGCTCTGGAGCGAGTTCTTCACCAACCGGGATTGGCCGCTCGCCTCGGCGGTGGCGATCCTGCTGCTGATTCTCGTCGTCGGCCCGGTGGTGCTGTTCCGCGACGCCGCCGCCGAGGCCGCGAGCGGCGAGGGCGCACCATGACCGCGCATCGTCCGACCGCGCTCACCCGCACGGCGCTGCTCCTCGGGCTCGGCTTCCTGTACGCGCCCATCCTGGTGCTGGTGGTCTACTCGTTCAACGCCTCGGCCCTGGTCACGGTGTGGGGCGGGTTCTCGACACGGTGGTACGGCGTCCTGCTCGCCGACGGGCCGTTGCTCGAGGCCGCCTGGGTGTCGCTCCGCGTCGCGACGCTGTCGGCCGTCATCGCGACGGCGCTGGGCACGCTGGCCGCCCTCGCGCTCGCGCGGCACGGACGCTTCCGCGGGCGCACGCCGTTCACCGGGCTCGTCACCGCGCCGATGGTGATGCCGGAGGTGATCACCGGCCTGTCGCTGCTGCTGCTGTTCGTCGGGGTCGGCATCGACCGCGGCCTCGGCGCGATCGTCGTCGCCCACGCCACCCTCGGCACCGGCTTCGTCGCGGTCGTGGTCGCCGCCCGCCTGCGCGGGCTCGACCGCGACCTGGAGGAGGCCGCCGCCGACCTCGGCGCCGGGCCGTTCCGGGTGTTCGCGACGGTGACGCTGCCGCTGCTCGCCCCCGGCATCGCCGCCGGGTTCCTGCTCGCCTTCACCCTGTCGCTCGACGACCTCGTCGTCGCGAGCTTCGTCTCGGGGCCCGGCGCGACCACCCTGCCGATGCGGCTCTACAGCCAGGTCCGGCTCGGCGTGAACCCCGAGATCAACGCCGCCTCGACGCTGCTCATCGCCGCGGTCGGCCTCGCGGTCGGCGCCGCGACGTGGCTCGGCGCCAGGCGGGGCAGCCGAGCCGCGGTGTAAGTTTCAGGCGAGCGCCACCGTGTAGGCCGCCTCGGTCTTGCCGCGGATCTCCTCCTCGGTGACGCCGTCGGCGAGCTCGATCAGCCGCATCCCGCCGTCGCCGTGCTTGTCGATCGTGAACACGCCGAGGTCGGTGATGACGAGGTCGACCACGTGCGTGCCGGTGAGCGGCAGGTCGCATTCCTTGAGCAGCTTCGGGCTCTCGGTGCCGTCCTTGTTCTTCGCCACGTGCTCCATCACGACGACGACGCGCTTGACGCCGGCCACGAGGTCCATGGCGCCGCCCATGCCCTTCACCATCTTGCCGGGGATCATCCAGTTGGCGAGATCGCCGTTTCCGGCCACCTGCATGGCGCCCAGGATCGACAGGTTGATGTGCCCGCCGCGGATCATCCCGAACGAATCGGCCGAGGAGAAGTAGCTCGTCGTCGGCAGCGCCGTGATCGTCTGCTTGCCGGCATTGATCAGGTCGGCGTCCTCCTCGCCCTCGAACGGGAACGGCCCCATGCCGAGCATACCGTTCTCCGACTGGAGCTGCACCGACATGCCCTCGGGAATGTAGTTCGACACCAGCGTCGGGATGCCGATCCCGAGGTTCACGTAGAAGCCGTCTTCCAGCTCACGCGCGGCACGCGCCGCCATCTGCTCGCGGGTCCAGGCCATTTTTCGATCTCCTGATGTGGGGCGCGTCCCGCGCCGTCCGCCGCACCCGCGGCGACGCGCTTCGCGCTTGCGGCCTGCCGGCCGGGTTCCTGTGGGGCGCGTCCCGCGC
>NZ_VRUV01000533.1:0-2980 GCF_008039455.1 Methylobacterium sp. WL116 | reverse complement strand
TTCCGACACCGACGCCTCGGCGCCCCGCACCATCGCGCCGGACGCGGCCGCGGCCGAGGCGTCGGTGTCGGAAACGCCCCGGGCGCCCGCGCAAAAGCTCGTCTGCGGCAAGCTCGTGCCGGCCGGGGAGGCCTGAGCCGGTGCCGCTGATCCTCGAGACGATCGTCACGACGCTCTCGCGAGAGGGCGCCCTGCACCTCGTGCCCTTCGGCCTGATCGCGGAGGGCGACGACTACGTGCTGGCGCCGTTCCGGCCCTCGCCGACGATCCTCAACCTCGAGGCCAACCCCTGCTTCTGCGCCTCGAGCCCGCGCGACGTGCGGGTGATCGCCGGCGCGGTCACCGGGCGCCGGGACTGGCCGACGGTGGCGTGCGACCGCATCCCGGGCCGGCGCCTCGCCGACAGCTTCGGCCACGCCGAGTTCGAGGTCGCGGCGGTCGAGGCCGACCCGACCCGGCCGCGCTACCGCGGGCGCCAGGTCCACGCGGCGGCGCACGCCCCGTTCATCGGCTACAACCGGGCGCAGGCCGCGGTGCTGGAGGCGGCGATCCTCTCGACGCGGCTCCACATGCTGACGCCCGACAAGGTCATGGCCGAGATGCGCTATCTCGCCATCGCGATATCCAAGACGGCCGGCCCGCGCGAGCGGGAGGCCTGGGACTGGATCGAGGACAAGGTCGCCGCCCATCTCGGGACGGACGGCCGCATCCTCGCCGACACCGCCGCCGCACGAGACGGCGGATCAGGAGTGACACCCCCATGAGGATCGAGCTGCCCATGATGAGAAGACTGGCCCTCACGAGCGCCGTGGTGATCGCCGCGGTGGCGGCGACCACGGCCCAGGCCCACGGCCCGACCCGCAAGAAGGTCGAGGAGACCGTCGAGATCAACGCCAGCCCGGACAAGGTCTGGAAGGTGATCGGCAACTTCCAGGACATGAGCTGGCTGCCGCTGGTCGAGAAGACCGAGGGCAAGGAGGGCAACACCCCCGACAAGGCCACCCGCGTCCTCACGCTCAAGGGCGGCGCCACCGTCGAGGAGAGCCTGTACAAGTACTCCGCCGAAAAGATGAGCTACTCGTACCGGATCACCAAGGTCGACGTGAAGACCCTGCCGGTGAACGATTACTCGTCCACGCTCAAGGTCGAGGCGGACGGCGACGGCAAGTCGAAGGTGTCGTGGGACGGCGCGTTCTACCGCGGCTACATGAACAACGATCCGCCGCCCGAGCTGAACGACGAGGCCTCGCAGAAGGCCGTGCGCGGCCTCTACCGCACCGGTCTCGACGCGCTGAAGGCGCAGGTCGAGAAGGGCTCTTGAGCCGTTCGATCACACCGCGACGCGGAGGCCGGCTGCGCGCCGGCCTCTCGCTCGCCCTCGCCCTGTGGCTCGTGCCGCTTGCCGCGCGCGCCGCCGAGGCGGTGGTCACGGTGCAGGGCGACAACGCCGTCGACGTGATCGACCTCGAGGCCGGCACGATCCTGCAGCGCATCCCCGTCGCCGGCTCGCCCGCCGGCATCGCGCTCTCCCCCGATCGCAGGACCGCCTACGTGACCTGCCCCGACGCGCCGGGCATCGCCGTCGTCGACCTGACCGCGCGCAAGGTCGCGCAGGTGCTGGCCCTTCCGGGCGGCCCGCTCGGCATCGCGGCGAACCCGAGGAGCGGCGCCGTCTACGTCGCCGACTGGTACGCCAAGCGGGTGTTCGTGCTGGTGCCGGGTGAGGCGGGCCTCAGGCTCGACGGCGAGATCGCGGTCGGGGCCTCGCCGTCGGGCATCGCGGTGACGCCGGACGGCGCGACGCTGCTGGTGGCCAACCGCGAGGCGGACACGGTCTCGGTGGTCGATGCCGCGACCCGCCGCGAGACCGGGACGATCGCCGTCGGCCATCATCCCTTCGGCATCACCCTCGATGCGCAAGCCAAGCGCGCCTACACCGCCAACGTCACCGGCGACGACGTGTCGGTGATCGACCTCGCCGCGGCGCGCGAGGTCGGCCGGGTGAAGACCGGCCAGCGCCCCTACGTGATCGCCCTGACGGGGGAGCGCGGCTTCGTCACCGACCAGTATTCCGGCACCGTCACGGTGTTCGATCCTGCCACCCTCGCCCCCGTGACCCGGATCGAAGTCGGCGACCACCCCGAGGGCATCGCCGCCACCGCCGACGAGCGCTCGGTGATCGTCGCCAACTGGGGCTCGAACACGCTCTCGGTCATCGACGCGCGGACGCTGACGGTGACCCGCGAGATCAAGACCGACAACAGCCCGCGGGCGTTCGGGGATTTTCTGCGCTGACGTCGCGCCGGGCGGAAGCCTGACGTGGCGCGGGTCCCTTCCCCCAGGGGGAGGACAGGATGAGGGGCGTGCGTTTTCCGGAGCGGTCACGCCCCTCACCCCAACCCTCTCCCCATGGAAGAGGGCGTGGTCCCGCGGTCGATCACGCCGCCTCGGGCGGCTCGCCGTCCTCCGGGCCCTCCGGCGCGTGCAGCATGTCCTCCAGCTCGTCGATCAGCCGGTCGATCTGGTCGGGCGTCGCCAGCACCTTGACGGTCTCGCCGTCCTCGGTGGCGAGCGCGAGCTCGATATGCGGGCCGACCCGGGCGGTGAGGACGCGGGCGAGGATTTTCAGGGCGCTCATCGGTCTTCCTTCGAAACCAGCGTGTCGGCGGAGAGCAGCGCGACGGCGAGCGCCGGGCCGCAGGTGGAGGCCCAGTCTGGCCGGCCGGCGATGCGATCCGCCAGCACCTCGGTAAAGGGCAGGCAGCGCCGGCCGAGGCGCCGGGCGAGGGCGTCGGCCAGGAAGGCGCCAGCGCCGCAGGCGATCACGGGGGCCGCAGCCGGGATGTCGGGGCGCGAGAGCAGGGTGGCGGCCGCGTCGTGGAGCAGGCGCAGCTGCGCCTCGGCGAAGTGGCCGGCAAGCGCCCGCCAGTCCTCGTCCGTCCCCTCCCCGCGGTCGCGGCCGATCATCCGGGCGAGCCGC
>NZ_VRUV01000532.1:0-2992 GCF_008039455.1 Methylobacterium sp. WL116 | reverse complement strand
TGCGGGAGCTCGCCGCCCACCGTCCGGAGCCGGCCGCCGCCCCGCCCGTGCTCGACGAGGCCGAGAACCGGGCCGGCTGCGAGGCGATCTTGCGCGGGCTGGTCGCGGAGCCCGAGGCCGGGCGCCAGTCCGTCGCCGTGGTCTACCAGGACTTCCTGGTCCGCTGCCGGATGCGCGGCCTCGACGGCGAGCGCGTCGGGCTCCAGGCCTTCCGCCGGTCCCTGAGCGTGGCACGGGCCGGGATCGATGCGGCGCCCGCCGCGACCGACGGGGACGAACGCTGGACCCAGGCGCAGGGGGCCGCCGCCGGGATGCCGGAGGAGGTCCAGGGCTTGTTCCTGCTGCTGGCGCGGGCGGCGCTCGCGGGCGAGCCCTGTCCCGGCGATGCGGCGCTGGCCCGGGCCATCGGCAGCCGTTCTCCCGGCCGCGCCCGGCGCCTGCTCGGCTACATGGAAAGCCGCAACGCCATCGTCTGCCGCGTGGACTTCTCGAAGAACCGCATCATCGCCCTGCCGGCGCTCGGCTGCGAGACCGCACCGGGCGACCCGAAGGCGGACGTCGCCGAGCCGGCGGCGGCGGACGCGCCCGATCCCGGGGGTAGCTGGGGGCTGTTCGCGGCGGAGTGAGGGGTTTGCCGCGAACGCGAGACGCTTGGGGTCAGCCTGCGCTGAGCCGCATCAGCTCCGCGATCAGGGTCCTCGACGACTCCGCAACGCTCAGCCCGTCGGTGACCAAGGTCATGTCGGGGTCGAGCGGCGCCTCGTAGGGCGCCGAGATCCCCGTGAAGTTCGGGATCGTGCCGGCCCGCGCCCTGTCGTACAGGCCCTTCGGGTCGCGCGCCTCGCACACCGCCAGTGAGGTGTCGATGAAGACCTCCAGGAACGGAATGTCGCCCGCGATCTGCCGCGCTGTCGCGCGCTCGGCGCGGAACGGCGAGATCAGCGACACGATCACCACCAGTCCCGCCTCCGCCATCAGGCGCGCGGTCTCGGCCGCCCGCCGGATGTTCTCGGCGCGATCGGCCGCGGTGAACCCGAGGTCCCGGTTGAGGCCGTGGCGCAGGTTGTCGCCGTCGAGCACCATGGCGTGCCGCCCCGCCTCGGTAAGCGAGCGGTCGACGGCGTTGGCGATGCTCGACTTGCCCGCCCCCGACAGCCCGGTGAACCAGGCGATGGCCGGGCGCTGGCTCAGGCTACGCCAGCGCGTCTCGCGGGGCTGAAGGGTCTTCCAGGTCAGGTTGTCGGCGCGGTGCGACGGGTCGGGCAACGGCACAATCCTCGGGCCAGCTGTCGCATCCCCCCGCCCCCTCGGGGATCCGCTCGCGCGATGCCTAGCCGGAACCGCGTCGGAACGGAACCCGTCGATCACGCTGGCGTGAACGACGGCTCCGCCACCGGGGCGGCCTTGGGGATCGCCCTCGGCCGACCCTCGTCGTCGATCGCGACGAAGGTGAAGGTCGCCGACGTCACCTTCTCGCGCACCTGCGTCCGGAAGCGCCGCGCCCAGGCCTCGACCTCGATCTTCATCGAGGTGCGCCCGACATGCCCGATTCGGGTGTAGACGCAGAGCACGTCGCCGATCCGCACCGGGCGGATGAAGGTCATGGCGTCCAGGGCCACGGTGACCACGCGGCCCTCGGCCCGGTCGACCCCGGCGATGCCGCCGGCCTGGTCCATCTGCGACAGCACCCAGCCGCCGAAGATGTCGCCGTTGGCGTTGGTGTCGGCCGGCATCGCGATGGTGCGCACCGTCAGATCGCCCTGCGGTTCCTCGGCGCTGTCCCGGTCCATGCGGTCCTGTTCCTTGGCGCGAAGCGCACCGACGCGCTCGGGGCGCGGCGCCGATTATGCGCGAACGCCGCGATGTCGAAAGGGGTCAGGGCATCAGGCCGGCGAGTTTCAGGCCGGCCGCCAGGAAGACGGCGGCGGCGCAGACCAGGCATTCGAGCGGGATCGATTGCCAGAGGTCACGCGCGACCACCTCGCGCGTCGCGATATCGTCCATGGGGCGTTCCTCCCGGGCGGACCGATCTGATGCCGGCCGTCCCGAACGCGAGACCCTACACCGGATCGCGCGCGAACGCAGCCCGTTTGCCCAAGTCATGGAAAAAACCCGACGGCCCCAAGGGCCGCCGGGTTCAGACTTCGACGCAGGCTCGCCGTGCGATCAGTAGAAGAACCGACGACGCGGGCCGTAGAAGCGGCGGCCGTAATACGGACGACGGTAGAACGGACGCGGGCCGTAGAAGCGGCGGCCGTAATACGGGCGGCGGTAGAACGGACGCGGCCCGAACCGGCGGCGGTAGAAGTACTGGGCCTTCTCGGCGACCGCGGGGGCGGCTTCCGTCTGAAGGGCGAGGCCGGGGCCGACCGGAGCGGCGGACGCGCCCTGCGGGGCGGCGGCCGCGAAGCCCAGGACGAGCAGGGCGGCCAGCAGGAATTTCCTCATCGCGGATCTCAACTCTTTCGTGGATGGGAGACGTACGAGCGGGGCTTGAGCCCGAGCCGTCGAAACGCACGAACCGCGAAAAGCGTTTCGTCGCGAAAGCCGACTTTCGGTTGTGATCAGGCGATCTGCGTCGTCATGTCGATGACCTTCGCGGTCTTGCTCTGACGGACCAGCGCGATGCCGTGCTCGCAATCCTCGCGGCGAACGTAGCCCTCGCCCGAATCGGCGACGACGTTGCCGTTCTGCGCCCGCAGGCGCCAGCGCCAATGGCCCGGCGCATCGCGGTAGATCTCGAATCGCATCGGGGCTGCTCCGGTCTCGATGCCGTCGAGATGGGGCGCGGGACCACCGCCGGCAATGCTCCCGCGCCAGCGGCAGGACACCGGATACGAAAAAGCAGAAGGCCGCCCCGGGCATCCGGGGCGGCCTTCTCGATCAGGTCAGGAGGCGAGCTGGCTCAGGAGCGCGGGCTGCGGTCGAGCCAGCCGATGGCACGGCCCTCGCCGCCGTTGCCGCCGCCGCCGCTGCGCGGACGGTTGTTGGC
>NZ_VRUV01000531.1:0-3001 GCF_008039455.1 Methylobacterium sp. WL116 | reverse complement strand
GGCCTTCGTGCGCGGCCGGGTCGGCGAGCGGGACGGGCGCCCCCCGTGGCTGTGGCGCCGGTGCCACCGTC
The DNA here is from genome assembly GCF_008039455.1 of Methylobacterium sp. WL116. NCBI lineage: Bacteria > Pseudomonadati > Pseudomonadota > Alphaproteobacteria > Hyphomicrobiales > Methylobacteriaceae > Methylobacterium > Methylobacterium sp. WL116. The sequence goes on along the minus strand of NZ_VRUV01000531.1, from coordinate 2,930 downwards.
CCCCGAACCAACGCGACGACCGGCCATCACGCTTTGACGCGCGGCCGGGATCGGTTTACAGCGTTTCACTAGGGCTTAAGCAAGAACCGTGCCTATAGCGTAATAACGCGGGGCGCGGCCTGTTCACCGAAGAGGACCGAGGCCACGCGATGAGTTTGCTGCAACGGCTGGAAATGCGCCAGGGCCAGTCCCTGGTGATGACACCGCAGCTTCTGCAAGCGATCAAGCTTCTCCAACTCTCCCAGCTCGATCTCGCGGCCTACGTCGACGCCGAGCTGGAGCGCAACCCGCTCCTGGAGCGCGCCGAGGCCGAGCCGTCCGAGGGGCCGGCCGAGGGCGCGGAACCCGCCGCCGAGACCTTCGAGGGCGCCGCCGAGTGGACCGCCGCCGAGGTCGACCCGGGCCGCGGCGAGATCGACGGCGATTTCGACGCCCGCCTCGACAACGTCTATCCCGACGACGCGCCGAGCCCGATCCGCGAGACGGCCACCGGCGACATGCTCTCGCTGACGCCCGCGCCCTACGGCAGCACCGGCGGCAGCTTCGATTCGGAGGCGCCGGACTTCGAGGCGACGCTCACCGTCGAGACCTCCCTGCGCGAGCATCTCGGCCGCCAGCTCGACCTCGCCACCCGCGACGCCACCGACCGGCTGATCGGCGGCTTCCTGATCGATGCGGTGGACGAGGCCGGATACCTGCGCGAATCGATCGACGCGGTGGCCGAGCGCCTCGGCGCCTCCCTCGACCGGGTGGCGGGCGTGCTCAAGCTCGTCCAGAGCTTCGATCCGGCCGGAATCGCCGCGCGCGACCTCGCCGAGTGCCTGGCGATCCAGCTGCGCGAGCAGAACCGGTTCGACCCGGCGATGCAGGCGCTGGTCTCCCGCCTCGACCTCGTGGCCAAGCGCGATTTCTCGGCGCTGCGGCGCCTGTGCGGTGTTGACGACGAGGACCTCGTCGAGATGCTGGCCGAGATCCGCCGGCTCGACCCCAAGCCCGGGCGGGCCTTCGGCTCCAGCGGCGTCGAGGTGCTGATCCCCGACGTGTTCGTGCGCGCGGCCCCCGACGGCTCCTGGCTGGTGGAGCTGAACGGCGAGGCGCTGCCGCGGGTGCTGGTCAACCAGAGCTACTACGCCCGCGTGGTCCGGGGTGCGAAGGCCGAGGGGGACAAGGCCTTCCTCTCCGAGGCCCTACAGACCGCGAACTGGCTCACCCGGAGCCTGGAGCAGCGCGCGCGCACGATCCTCAAGGTCGCCACCGAGATCGTGCGCCAGCAGGACGGGTTCTTCGTCCACGGCGTCGCGCACCTGCGGCCGCTGAACCTGAAGACGGTCGCCGAGGCGATCGGGATGCACGAATCCACCGTCTCGCGCGTCACCTCCAACAAGGCGATCGGCACCAGCCGCGGCACCCTGGAGATGAAGTACTTCTTCACCGCCGCGATCCCGGGCGCGGCGGGCACCGCCGCGCATTCCTCGGAAGCCGTGCGCCACCGCATCAAGCAGCTCGTCGACGGCGAGACCTCGGACGACGTGCTCTCCGACGACGCCCTGGTGCAGAAGCTGCGCGGCGAGGGCGTCGACATCGCCCGCCGCACGGTGGCGAAGTACCGGGAATCGCTGCGGATCCCGTCCTCGATCGAGCGCCGGCGCGAGCGCTATGCGCAGGGCGGGATGCAGCCCGGGGCGATGATGGCGCGCTGAGAGCCCGCAAACCGGTCGCCTGCGCCGTCCGCGGCGGCCTATAGCCTGGACCCGAGGCTCGAACCGGGAACGGATCCGGACATGATTGGTTGTGCGCAAGCAAGTTCAGGAGACGTTGCATGCTCGCGAGCCCGGTTCACTACAATCCTGACGTCGAGACCGTGACCGTCGAGGAAGGGCGGACGATCGACAAGCTCAACGAGACCTTCGACACCATCCTCAAGACGGTGGCCGAGGATTCCGGGCACGCGGTGCGCTCCGTCCACGCCAAGGCGCACGGCATCCTCGAGGGCGTGCTCAGGATCGACGCGGACCTGCCGCCCGAGCTGGCGCAGGGCCTGTTCGCCACGCCCGGCGAGCACAAGGTCTACCTGCGGCTCTCGACGAACGCGGGCGACATCCTGCCCGACGCCGTCTCGCTGCCGCGCGGCCTCGCCCTGAAGGTGCTCGACGTCGCGGGCGAGCGGCTGCCCGACGCCGAGGGCACCACGCAGAACTTCATCTTCGTCAACGGCAAGGTGTTCCAGGCGCCGAACGCCGACAAGTTCCTGGGCAGCCTCAAGCTGCTCGCCGGCACCACCGACCGGGCCGAGGGCCTGAAGGTCGCCGCCTCCACCGTGCTGCGCGGGGTCAACAAGGCGCTGCACGCGGTCGGCATCGACAGCCCGACCATCGGCGCGCTCGGCGGCGCACCGAACGTCGATCCGATCGGCGAGACCTACTACAGCGTCACCCCGTTCCGGTACGGCGACCACATCGCGAAGTTCTCGGTCGCCCCCGTCGCCCCGGCGCTGACCGCGCTCACCGGCACCGAGATCGACGCCTCGGGGCGACCGAACGCGATCCGCGAGACGGTCCAGTCCGAGATGCGGGGCATCGAGGGCGTGTGGGAGTTCCGGGTCCAGCTCTGCCGCGACCTCGAACGCCAGCCGGTGGAGGATCCGACGGTGGAGTGGGACGAGGCGGAGGCGCCGTTCCAGCGGGTCGGCCTGATCACCGTCCGGCCGCAGGACAGCTGGGAGCCGGGCCGGGTGCAGGCGGTCGACGAGGGCATGCGCTTCAGCGTCTGGACCGGGCTCGCCGCGCACCGGCCGCTCGGCAATATCAACTGGGCGCGCAACGCGCCCTACAAGCACTCGGCCGCGTTCCGCGAGCGCTTCAACGGCTGCCCGATCCACGAGCCGGCCGGCGGCGACCGAGCGGGCGGGTGACGCGCCGGCGGTCGAGGCC
>NZ_VRUV01000530.1:0-3019 GCF_008039455.1 Methylobacterium sp. WL116 | reverse complement strand
GCCCGCCTCCACGCCGCCGGCACGCCCGCCCCGATGCCGACGACCCCGGCGCCCGACATGCGGGCCGAGATCGCCGGCGAGCTCAACGGCGCGCCCCTCGACGCGCGGCTCACCTTCGCGAACTTCCTGCTCGGCCGCTCGAACTCCCTGGCGCATGCCGCCGCCGACCGCGTCGCCCGCCACGACGGCGAGGGTGCGCTCTACAACCCGCTCTACTTCCATGCCGGCGTCGGCCTGGGGAAGACCCACCTGCTGCACGGCATCGGCCACGCCGCCCGCGAGGCCGGACGCCGGGTGATCTACCTCACGGCCGACCGCTTCATGTACGGCTTCGTCAACGCCCTGAAGACCCAGAACGCGCTCGCCTTTAAGGAGCGCCTCCGCGGCATCGACCTGCTGATCCTCGACGACGTGCAGTTCATCCAGGGCAAGTCGATCCAGGCCGAGTTCGGCCACACCATCAACGCGCTGATCGATGCCGGCCGTCAGGTCGTCGTCGCCTCCGACCGGCCGCCGACGGAGCTCGAGGCGCTCGACGAGCGCGTCCGCTCGCGCCTGGCCGGCGGCCTCGTGGTCGAGATCGGGATGCTGGACGAGCAGCTGCGCGCCTCGATCCTCTCCGCGCGGCTCGCCGCCGTGCGGGTGGCGCATCCGAGCTTTGAGGTCTCGCCGGCGGTGGCGACCTACGTGGCCCGCGCGATCACGGCCAACGGCCGCGACCTCGAGGGCGCCGTGAACCGCCTGCTGGCCCATGCCACGCTCACCGGCACCGCCGTGACCATGGAGACGGCCGAGACCGCGATCCGCGACCTCGTGAAGAACCGCGAGCCGAAGCGGATCAAGATCGAGGACATCCAGAAGCTCGTCGCCTCGCGCTACAACGTCTCGCGCTCCGACATCCTCAGCGAGCGCCGCACCGCCGCGGTGGTGAAGCCGCGCCAGATCGCGATGTACCTGTCGAAGGTGCTGACCCTGCGCTCGCTGCCCGAGATCGGCCGCCGCTTCGGGGGGCGCGACCACACCACGGTGCTCCACGCCGTGCGCAAGATCGAGAAGCTGATCGGCGAGGACGCGGTTCTCGGCGACGAGGTCGAGCTCCTGAAGCGCATGCTGCAGGATTGATCCTGCTCCGTCCCTCCCCTCTCGCGGGGCGGGACGCGCGGGGCGGGTCGTCGGCCCGTCCCGCCCCCGATCGCCCTGTGCGAGGGACGAATCGCGCCCTTGCCTTCGCGCCGCCGCTTCGCCAAGCTGAACGGCCAAACTCCGAACCCGCCGGCCGCGGCGGCGTTCGAGCACGGTCCTTCGAGCATTCAGAGTACTGCGATGAGAGTCACTGTCGAGCGTGCGGCCCTCCTACGGTCGCTCGGCCACGTGCACCGCGTCGTGGAGCGGCGCAACACGATCCCGATCCTGTCGAACGTGCTGCTGCGTGCCACCGGCGGCGGCCTCCAGCTGCGGGCGACCGACCTCGACATCGAGGTGACCGAGACCGTGCCGGCCGACGTCTCGGATCCGGGCGCCACCACCGTGCCGGCCCACGTGATCTACGACATCGTGCGCAAGCTCCCCGAGGGCGCGCAAGTCTCGCTCGAGACCGGCGGCGAGTCCGGCCAGATGACGATCCGCTCCGGCCGCTCGCGCTTCGCGCTCGGCGCCCTGCCGGAAGGCGACTTCCCGGACCTCGCCGCGGGCGAGCTGCCGCACAGCTTCGGCATCGCGGCCGCCGACCTCAAGCGCCTGATCGAGAAGACCCAGTTCGCGATCTCGACCGAGGAGACGCGCTACTACCTCAACGGCATCTATCTCCACACCATCGAGGCGGAGGGGCTGAAGCTGCGCGCGGTCGCCACCGACGGTCACCGGCTCGCCCGCGTCGAGATCGACGCGCCGGAGGGAAGTGCCGGCATGCCGGGCATCATCGTGCCGCGCAAGGCGGTCGCCGAGATCCAGAAGCTCGTCGACGACGGCGGCGACAGCGTCGCCATCGACCTCTCGCCCGCCAAGATCCGCCTGCGCTTCGCCTCCGGCGTGACGCTGATCTCCAAGCTGATCGACGGCACCTTCCCCGACTACCAGCGCGTCATCCCGGCCGGAAACGACAAGCGCCTCACCGTCGAGCGCGAATCCTTCGCGCGGGCGGTGGACCGGGTCTCGACGATCTCGTCGGAGCGCGGCCGGGCGGTGAAGCTCGGCCTGCAGGAGGGCCGCCTCTCGCTCTCGGTCAACAACCCGGATTCGGGCAGCGCGACGGAGGAGCTCGACGTCGACTACGAGGCCGCCGGCCTCGATATCGGCTTCAATGCCCGCTACCTCCTCGACATCACCGGCCAGCTCGAGGGCGACACCGCCCTGTTCAAGCTCGCCGACCCGGGCTCCCCGACCCTGATCCAGGACCGCGAGGGCGCCTCGGCGCTGTACGTGCTGATGCCGATGCGGGTGTGAGCGAGGCACCGGTTTCGCACTCGGGTGGGCCATCGAACGAGACGGATGATGCGGATGTGCAGCGCCTCACCCGCCTGACCGCCCGCGACTTCCGCAACCACGCCGATCTCGACCTACCGCTGTCGGACCGCTTCGTCGCGCTCGTCGGCGAGAACGGGGCGGGCAAGACCAACATCCTGGAGGCGATCTCGCTGTTCGCGCCCGGCCGCGGACTGCGGCGGGCCGAGTTCTCGGCGATGGCGCGCGAGGACGGCCCCGGCGGGTTCGCCGTCTCGGTGACGCTGGCGCGCGACGGGGCGGAGCACCGCCTCGGGACCGGATGCGAGCCGCCGGGCTTCGACGGCCGCATCAGCCGGCTCTGCCGGATCGACGGGGCCGGCGCGCCCTCCCCGGTCGCCTTCTCGGAGTTCCTGCGCGTGGTCTGGCTGACGCCGGACCTCGACGGGCTGTTCCGCGGGCCGGGCGGCGACCGCCGCCGCTTCCTCGACCGGCTCGTGCTCGCGGTCGATTCCGGCCACGGCGCCCGCGTCTCGGCGATGGAGCGGGCGCTGCGCTCGCGCAACCGCCTGCTGGAGGA
>NZ_VRUV01000052.1:0-15572 GCF_008039455.1 Methylobacterium sp. WL116 | reverse complement strand
GGGCCGGCCTGCCACCGGGCGCCGCAACGCCGAGGTGCTCGCCGCGCTCGGCATGCAGGGCCGCTTCCAGGCGCGCTGGGCCGGGGCCAACCGCGACTACATGGACGCCCAGCAGCGCAACGCCGACGTGGCCGGGGGCCTCGGCGCCGTGTCGAAGGTGTTCCGCATGGCGCTGCAATCGGGCGTGCTGGCGCTCGGCGCCTGGCTGGTGATCCAGGGCCAGGCCACCGCCGGCATCATCATCGCGAGCTCGATCCTGGTGTCGCGGGCGCTGGCCCCGGCGGAACTCGCCATCGCCAACTGGAAGGGCTTCGTCCAGGCGCGCCAGAGCTGGGCCCGGCTCTCGGACCTGCTCGCGCGCATCCCGGCCGGGCAGCCGCGCCACGGCCTGCCGGCGCCGTCGCGGACGCTGACGGTGGAGGCGGTCACGATCGCCCCGCCCGGCTCGCAGCGCCCGGTGGTCGGCGAGGTCAGCTTCGCGCTGAAGGCCGGGCAGGGCCTCGGGGTGATCGGCCCCTCGGCCTCCGGCAAGTCGAGCCTGATCCGCGCGCTGATCGGCGTGTGGCCGCCCCTGCGCGGCAAGGTGCGCCTCGACGGGGCGGCCCTCGACCAGTGGGAACCGGCCGACCTCGGCCCCCATCTCGGCTACCTGCCGCAGGAGGCGGAGCTGTTCGCCGGCACCATCGGCGAGAACATCGCCCGCTTCGACCCGGCGGCCTCGGCCGAGGCGGTGATCGCGGCGGCGCAGGCGGCGGGCATCCACGAGATGGTGCTGCGGCTGACCGACGGCTACGACACCCGGATCGGCGAGGGCGGAGCGGGCCTGTCCTCCGGCCAGCGCCAGCGGATCGCCCTGGCGCGCGCGCTCTACGGCGACCCGTTCCTGGTGATCCTCGACGAGCCCAACGCCAACCTCGACGCCGAGGGCGACCGGGCCCTGTCGGCCGCCGTCCAGGCGGTACGCGCCCGCGGCGGCATCGCCGTGGTGATCGCCCACCGCCCGAGCGCGCTGACCGCGGTCGACCGCATCCTCGTCCTCGGCGACGGCCGCGTGCAGCTGCACGGCCCCCGCGACGACGTCCTGGCGCAGCTGAGCGCGCTCACCCGGCAGACACCGACGAGGGTCGCATGACGAAGGCCGACACGCCGAACCGGCCCGAGCCGGATACGACGCGCGACACCCGGCGCTCCCTGCGCCGGCACATCGCCGGCGTCGCCACGATCATCGCGGTCGCGACCGGCGCCGGCGCCTGGACCGCGGCGACGGAGCTGTCCGGCGCGATCATCGCCACGGGCTCGCTCGTGGTGGAGAGCAACATCAAGAAGGTGCAGCACCCGACCGGCGGCGTGGTCGCCGAGCTGCCGATCGAGGAGGGCGCGCGCGTCCAGGCCGGCGACCTGCTGATCCGCCTCGACGCCACGACGGCGCGGGCCACCTACGACAGCGTCACCAAGAGCCTGTGGGAGATCGCCGCCCGCAACGCCCGCCTGGAAGCCGAGCGCGACGGCCGCGACGAGGTCGCGTTCCCCAAGGGCCTCGCCGAAGCCGGCCCCGAGGTCGCCCGCATCGTCGAGGGCGAGCGCAAGCTGTTCCACTTCCGCCGCGATGCCCGCGAGGGGCAGAAGGCGCAGCTGCGCGAGCGGATCGGGCAGCTCAAGGAGGAGATCAAGGGGCTCGTCGAGCAGTCGGTCGCCAAGGAGCAGGAGACCGCGATCATCGGGCGCGAGTACGAGGGCGTTGAAGGACTCTGGAAGAAGAACCTCATCCAGCTGACGCGCCTGACCAGCCTCGAGCGCGACATCTCCCGGCTGAAGGGCGAGCGCGGCGTGCTGGTCGCCAACATCGCGCAGACCAAGGGCAAGGTCTCCGAGACCGAGCTTCAGATCATCCAGCTCGAGCAGAACCTGCGCAGCGACGTCGCCAAGGAGCTGGCGGAGAACCGCGCCAAGGCCGCGACCCTGACCGAGCAGAAGATCACCGCCCTCGACCAATTGCAGCGCATCGACATCCGCTCGCCGCAGACCGGCTACGTGCACGAACTGTCGGTCCACACCCGCGGCGGCGTGATCGCGCCGGGCGAGCCGATCATGCTGATCGTTCCGACGGCCGATTCCCTGGTGGTTGAGGTGCGCGTCGCCCCCCAGGACATCGACCGGCTCCAGACCGGCCAGGCCGCGGGCCTGCGCTTCCCGAGCTTCGACCAGCGCACCACGCCGGAGCTGAACGGACGCGTGACCCGGATCGCCGCCGACGTGAGCGAGGACAAGCGTACCGGCAGCTTCTACTATCTCGTGCGCCTCGGGGTGACGAAGGACGAGCTCGGCCGGCTGGACGGCGCCAAGCTGATGCCCGGCATGCCGGTTGAAGCGTTCATCCGCACCGCAGACCGCACCGTGCTCTCCTACCTGACCAAGCCCCTCGTCGATCAGGCACGCCGCGCGTTCCGCGAGAAGTAGGCGACCGATTCCCCCGTCGCGGACGGCAGGCTCGCCGATGCGGCCTGCCGCCGCCCGGTCGATCACGCCTGGGTCGCGGTGCCGACCCGGTCGAGGTCCGCCAGCGCGTCGTCCGGCAGGTGGAGCGCGGCGGCGGCGAGGTTCTCGCGCAGGTGCGCCAGCGACGCGGTCCCCGGGATCAGCAGGATGTTGGGCGACCGGCGCAGCAGCCAAGCGAGCGCCACCTGCAGCGGCGTGGCATCGAGCCGTTCGGCCACCGCGGACAGGCCCGCGGATTGCAGCGGGCTGAAACCGCCGAGCGGGAAGAACGGCACGTAGGCGATGCCGTCCCGTGCCAGCGCGTCGACGAGCGCGTCGTCGCCGCGATGGGCGAGGTTGTAGTGGTTCTGCACGCACGCGATCTCGCAGATCCGGCGTACCTCGGCGACCTGGGTCGGCGTCACGTTGGACAGGCCGATGTGCTGGATCAGCCCTTGCCGCTGGAGCTCGGCCAGCGCCGTCAACGGCGCCTCGATCGACCCTTCGGCCGGCCCGTGCCCGTCGCCGAGCATGGCCCGGAAGTTCACCACCGCCAGCCGGTCGAGCCCGAGATGGCGCAGGTTGTCGTGGACGGCTGCCGCGAGGTCGGCGTCGGACGCGGCCGGGTTCCACGACGCATCGGAACCGCGCCGCGCGCCCACCTTGGTGACGATCGTGAGGTCGTGCGGATACGGGCCGAGCGCGTCCCGGATCAGCTGGTTGGTGACGTGGGGTCCGTAGAAGTCGCTGGTGTCGATGTGGTCGACGCCGCTCGCGACCGCCTCGCGCAGCACGGCGAGCGCCGCGTCGCGATCCTTGGGCGGTCCGAAGACGCCCGGCCCGGCGAGTTGCATCGCGCCGTACCCGAGGCGCTTCACGGAACGGTGGCCGATCCGAAACGTGCCGGTCTGATCGATGAGGGACATGGTGCTTCTCCTGTTACCAGACCTAACTGGACGTTGCGACCGTGCGCGAGAATGGGGCACAATCCGCACAAGCTGTGCGGATGGGCGAACGATGAAGGCCGATCTCGGAGATCTCGACGCGTTCCTCGTCGTCGCGCGCGGGCAGGGTTTTCGCGAGGGCGCACGCATGAGCGGCGCCAGCGCGTCGAGCCTGAGCGAGGCGGTTCGGCGGCTCGAGGACAGGCTCGGCGTCCGCCTCCTCAACCGCACGACCCGTAGCGTGGTGCCGACGGAAGCCGGGGAACGGCTGCTGGAGCGGCTCGGCCCGGCCTTCGCAGAGGTCGAGGCGGCGCTCGACGTGGTGAACGGCTTCCGCGACCGGCCGGCCGGGACGCTGCGGCTCAACGTGCCGGTCAGCGCCGCGCGCCTCGTGCTGCCCGCGATCGTTCCGGGCTTCCTCGCCGCCTATCCCGAGATCCGTCTCGAGGTCCTGGCCGAGGACGGCTTCGTCGACGTACTCGCCGCCGGATGCGACGCGGGCATCCGCTACGACGAGCGCCTGGAGCAGGACATGATCGCGGTTCCGATCGGGCCGCGCGTGCAGCGCTTCGCGACCGCTGCGGCGCCGGCCTACCTCGCGCGTCACGGCCGGCCTGAGCATCCGCGCGACCTCCTCGGCCATGCCTGCCTGCGCGGCCGCTTCCCGAGCGGGGTCGAGATGGCCTGGGAGTTCGAGCGCGACGGCGAGACCGTGAAGGTCGATCCGGCAGGGCCGCTGCTCGTGCGCGTTGGGGCCGCGACCGACCTCGCCGTCGAGGCGGCGATCGCGGGGACCGGCGTCATCACCCTGTTCGAGGACTGGTTGAGGCCGCACTTGGCCAGCGGGGCATTGGAACCGGTCCTCGAAGCGTGGTGGCCGCGCTTCTCGGGGCCCTACCTGTACTACCCGGGCCGGCGACTCGTGCCGGCCCCGCTGCGCGCCTTCGTCGACTTCATCCGGCACCCGAAGACCGCTTGATCGCGGGCGCGGCCGCGCGGCGAGCGGAAGGGGCGCAGGGCGCGCCGGCACGACGCGAGCGCACCCCGCCGAGCACCCGAGGGCCGCCGCCGATCGAGCCTGGGGACCGCCTGTCCCGCCGGAGCGTGGCCGCTTGCGTGCGAGCCGGGCGGCTGCGTATACCAGATACAAGCCGCGCCCTCGTCCGGCGCAAAAACAAGAACCGAACGCTCAGGGATGAAACCATGTCGCGCAGAATATTGATCCTGGGGGCGTCATACGGCTCGCTGCTTTCGACGAAGCTGCTGATGGCCGGGCATGATGTGACCTTGGTCTGCCGTCGGAAAACCGCGGACCTGATCAACAGCCAGGGCACCGAAGTCCGCATCAAGCTGCGCGACGAGGCCACGCACCGGTCGTTTCATTCCCGTGACCTGCCGGGCAAGGTCGACGCGATGCCGCCCGAGGACGTCGACGTCTCGCGCTACGATCTCGTCGGCCTGGCGATGCAGGAGCCGCAGTACAACAACCACACGATCCGCGTGCTGATGATCAAGATCGCCGCGGCCAAGCTGCCGTGCCTGTCGATCATGAACATGCCGCCGCTGCCGTATCTCGATCGGATCCCGGCGCTCGCGAAGATGGACCTGCGCGAGGCCTACACGAATGCCGGCGTCTGGGACCGCTTCGAGCCGGGCCTGATGTCGTTGTGCTCGCCCGATCCGCAGGCGTTCCGCCCGCCCGACGAGGGCGCCAACGTCCTGCATGTCGGGTTGCCGACGAACTTCAAGGCGGCGACCTTCGCCGATCCCGCGCACAACGCGCTGCTCCGCGAGCTCGAGGCGGACATCGACGCGGTGCGCGTCGAGGGCCAGGACGTTCCGGTCAAGCTCAAGGTGTTCGACTCGCTGTTCGTGCCCCTGGCGAAGTGGTCGATGCTGCTCACCGGCAACTACCGCTGCATCACGCCCCAGGCGCCGCGCTCGATCCGCGACGCGGTGCACGGCGACCTCCCCCTGTCCCGCACGATCTACGAGCACGTCGACGCGGTGGCCCGACGGCTCGGTGCCGACCCGAGCGATCAGGTCCCGTTCGAGAAGTACGCCAAGGCGGCCGAGGGCCTGCTGAAGCCTTCGTCGGCCGCCCGGGCGGTCGAGAGCGGCGCGCCCTACATCGAGCGAGTCGACCTGCTGCTGAAGCTGATCTCGCACCAGCTCGACATGCCGGATGCCGAGATCGACCGAACGGTCGAGATCGTGGACCGGAAGCTCGACGAGCGCATCATCCCGGGCTGAGCGGCCCGGTCCGGCCCGTCTCACCGAAGCGCGGCCGGACCTCGCTCGCCCGTCGGGATCATGTACTCCTCGACGGGATCCGACGGCTTGTGGAGCCCCCCGTGACGCCGAGCCCGGACGCGGCTCGGGCCACGTGCTTCAAGCTTGGCCCGTTGCCGGAGCGTCCGGGCGCGATCAGGATCGCAGCACGGGGTCCGCCGGTCGGATCGATCGGATCACGGGAGCGGCCGGACCATGTCGGAGGGATCGCCGACCCCGTTCATCCTGAACCGCCTCGACCTCAAGACGCTGCGCCTGTTCGCGGCGATCTGCGAGGAGGGCACGCTCAACGGCGCGGCGCGCCGGGCCGCGATCGCCCCCTCCGCCGTGAGCAAGCGGCTCGCCGAGCTGGAGCGCGCGCTCTGCTGCGAGCTGCTCATCCGCGAGCCACGGGGCATGCGGCCAACGCCCGCCGGGGAGACGCTGCTGCACCACACCCGCCGGATGCTGGGGTCCGCCGAGCAGATCGCGCTGGAGCTCGCGGAGCACGCCAGCGGGCTCCGCGGCTTCGTCCGCGTGCTCGCGAACCTCTCGGCGATCGTGCAGTTCCTGCCCGAGGACCTGCAGGCGTTCTTGGCGGCGCAAGCCCGCATCGGGATCGACCTGGAGGAACGGCCGAGCGGCGGCGTGGTGGCCGGCGTGGAGGAAGGAGCGGCCGATCTCGGCATCTGCGCCGGCAGCACCGATCCGCGCTCCCTCGTCGCCCACCCCTATCGGAGCGACCGCCTCGTGCTCGTCGTGCCCGCCGGCCACCCGCTCGCCGGCCGCGACGCGCTCGCGTTCGCCGACACCCTCGACCACGACCATGTCGGCATGCACCGCGAGAGCTCGATCTACGGCACGCTCCGCGACGAGGCCCGACGCCTCGGGCGGCCGCTGCGCCTGCGCGTCCACGTGCCGAGCTTCGACGCGATCTGCCGCATGGCGCAGGCCGGGATGGGGCTCGGCGTGGTGCCCGAGCGGGTGCACGCCCTGCTCGGCCCGCAGATGAACGTCGTCGCCGTGCCGCTCACCGACCCGTGGGCGCGGCGGACCCTGAGCCTCGTCGTCCGCCCGGGCACGCAATCGCCGGCGGCGGCCGTCCTGTTCGATCACCTGCGCCGGGCAGGCGGGGATTGAGAGGGGCGCCTGCGTTCGCCTTCGGAGAACGCGGGGTGATGCATCGCGTTTGGACAGCGTGCACCCGATCCAATACCGATCGACCCAAAGACAATGGAGGGAACGGCCATGCCAGGCACCGGCGAAGCATCGCCCAAGGGTCCGCTCGACGGGATCCGGGTCCTCGAGCTCGGCCAGCTGATCGCGGCACCGTTCGCCACCAAGATCCTGGCCGAGTTCGGCGCCGAGGTGATCAAGGTCGAGTCGCCGGGGGACGGCGATCCCCTGCGCAAGTGGCGCAAGCTGCACGAGGGAACCTCGCTCTGGTGGTACCTGCAGTCTCGCAACAAGAAGTCGATCGCGATCAACCTGAAGGCGCCCGATGGGCTCGCGGTGGTCAAGGACCTCGTGCGGAGCGCCGACGTGGTGGTCGAGAACTTCCGGCCCGGCGGCCTGGAGAAGCTTGGCCTCGGCTGGGACGTGCTCTCGGAGCTGAACCCCAAGCTCGTGATGGTGCGCATCTCCGGCTACGGCCAGACCGGGCCGTATCGCGACCGGCCGGGCTTCGGCGCGATCGGCGAGTCGATGGGCGGCATCCGCTTCACCACCGGCAGCCCGGACAGTCCGCCCGCCCGCGTCGGCGTCAGCATCGGCGACACCCTGGCCTCGCTCCACGGGGTGATCGGCGCGCTGATGGCGCTGCTCCACGTCAAGACCGCCGGCGGCCAGGGCCAGGTCATCGACGTCTCCCTCGTGGAGAGCGTGTTCAACGTGATGGAGAGCCTGGTCCCGGAATACGACCTGCTCGGCGAGGTCCGCACCCGCACCGGCGGGGCGCTGCCCGGCATAACGCCCTCGAACACCTACCCGACGAAGGACGACGGCTTCGTCGTCATCGCCGGCAACTCGGACCCGATCTACCGCCGCCTGATGACCGTCGTCGGCCGGCCCGATCTCGCCGACGACCCGGCGCTGCGCAGCAACGACGGCCGCTCGCGGGTGGCCGGCATGATCGACGGCGTGATCGCGGACTGGACCCGGGCGCAAACCGTGGACGAAGCGCTCGCAGCGCTCGCGGCGGCCGACGTGCCGGCGGGACGGATCTACTCGGTGGCCGACATCGTCGCCGACCCGCACTACCGCGCCCGCGACATGATCCTCGACGCGGAGCTGCCAGGCGGCACCCGGGTGAAGATGCCCGGCATCGTGCCCAAGCTGTCCGGCACCCCCGGGGCGGTGCGCTGGCAGGGACCGGCGCTCGGCGCCCACACCGATTCCGTGCTCGCCGACCTCGGCCGCGACGCCGAGACCATCGAGCGCCTGCGCCGCGAGGGAGCCGTGCAATGACCGAAACCGCCATGCTGATCCAGGAGGTCGCCACCCGCGACGGGTTCCAGATCGAGCCGCGCTACGTCGAGACCGCCGAGAAGATCCGGCTGATCGACGCGCTCTCGGCCGCTGGCTTCTCGCGGATCGAGGTCTCGTCCTTCGTCTCGCCGAAGGCCGTGCCGGCACTGCGCGACGCGGCCGAGGTCTTCGCCGGGATCGCCCGGCGGCCCGGCACCGTCTACGTCGCCCTGGTGCCCAACCCGAAAGGCGCCGAGCGGGCGCTCGCGGCCGGCGTCGGCGAGGTCAACCTCGTTGCCTCGGTGAGCGAGACCCACAACCGCGCCAACATGGGCATGAGCCCGGAGGCCTCGATCGAGGGGTTCGGCCGGATCATGGAGACAGTGAAGGGTACACCCGTGTCGACGAACGCCACGGTGGCCACCGCCTTCGGCTGCCCGTTCGAGGGCGACCAGCCGGCCGACAAGGTGATGGCGCAGGTCGAGCGATACCTCGCGCTCGGCATCGCCGGCGTGACGCTCGCCGACACCACCGGCATGGCCAACCCGCGCCAGGTGGAGCGCCTGGTCGCCCGCGCGCTGGCGATCGTGCCGGCCGAGCGGCTGACCCTGCACTTCCACAACACCCGCGGGCTCGGGCTCGCCAACGTGCTCGCGGCCTACGGCGCCGGCGCGCGCCGGTTCGATGCGGCGCTCGGGGGCTTGGGCGGCTGCCCGTTCGCGCCGGGCGCCACGGGCAACATCTGCACCGAGGACCTCGTCAGCATGGCTCACGAGATGGGGATCGAGACAGGCCTCGACCTCGAGGCCCTGCTCGGCCTCTCCCGCGACCTGCCGCGCCTCGTCGGCCACGACGTGCCGGGCCAGGTCGCCAAGGCCGGGCGCCCCTGCGATCTGCACCCGGTCCCGCAAGCGGCATGAGCCGCCCCGTCCGTCATTCGGCGTGAGCCGTCCCGTCGATCGGGCGGCCTGAGCCGCCGACCGAACCGATCCGCGTCGGAAGCCTCTCGGAGAAGGCGGCTCCGCCGTGCTCGCGCGCATCCTGCCCGACGGTCGTCCGCGACCGGCCGGCGGGGGCGCCCGCCGCCCCGTTCCAGGAGGAAACCATGACCGCCGCCACGACCGGCCCGCTCGCGGGTCTCGACGTCATCACCGAGAGCAGCGTGGTCCGCAAGGCCGCTTGGCGGCTGATGCCGCTGATCATGGTCTGCTACATGTTCGCGTTCTTCGACCGGATCAACATCAGCTTCGCCAAGTTCCAGCTCCAGAGCGACCTCGGCTTCAGCAACGTCGCCTACGGGCTCGGGGCGAGCATGTTCGTCGTCGGCTACGTGATCTTCGAGGTCCCCTCGAACCTGTTGCTGTACAAGGTCGGCGCGCGGCGCTGGATCGCCCGGATCATGATCTCCTGGGGTATCGCCACCGCCCTGATGGTCTTCATCAGCACCGAGTGGCACTTCTACCTGCTGCGCTTCATCATCGGCGCGATGGAGGCCGGCTTCGCACCGGGCATCCTGTATTACTTGACGCTGTGGTTCCCGGCCTCGTTCCGCGGCCGCGTGACCTCGTTCATGTTCGTCGCCTCGGCCTTCTCCGGCATCTTCGGGGCGCCGGTGGCGGGGCTGATCCTCGGCGGCCTCAACGGCACGGCGGGGCTCGCCGGCTGGCAATGGCTGTTCCTGGCCGGCGGCCTGCCCTGCCTGGTGCTGGGCGTGCTGGTGTTCCTGCGTCTCGACGATCGGATCGCCGACGCGCGCTGGCTGACGCAGCCGGAGAAGGACCTGCTCGCCTCGAAGATCGCCCACCACAACCGCGACATCGGCGACCACTCGCTCTGGGGCGCGATCAGGCAGCCGGGCTTCCTTCTCATCGCCCTGGTCTACTTCCTGCTGCAGGTCGGCTCGTACGGCCTGAACTTCTGGGGGCCGGACCTGATCAAGACCGCCACCGGCGGCACCGCGGCCTCCGTCGGCTTCCTCACCGCGATCCCCTACATCTGCGGCGCGATCAGCATGGTCGTGATCGGGCGCCTGTCCGACGCCTCCGGCGACCGGCCGAAATTCGTCGCCGGCCTCGCGGTGGCGGCGGCGATCGGCTTCTTCGCCGCCGGGCTGTTCGACAAGCAGATCGTGCCGCTGATGATCGCCCTGGCGCTGGTCGGCGCCGGCATCGTCGCCTCGATCCCGACCTTCTGGACGCTGCCGGCCAAGCTCGTCACCGGCGTCGGGGCCGCCGGCGGCATCGCGCTCATCAACACGCTCGGCCAGTTCGGCGGCATCGTCAGCCCCGTGGCGGTCGGCTGGGTGAAGGACCTGACCGGCTCGACGACGCCCGCCCTCTACGGCATCGGCATCCTCTGCCTGGTCGCGGCCGGCCTGCTGATCTTCGCATCGCCCGCCAGCCTGCGCCGCAACGACCGCAATCCCTGATCCGGCCGGTCCTCGGCGGTCCCACACCCGCCGAGATCTCGCCCTGCGAGGGAGCCCGGGCGATCACGCCGATGTCGAGCCGCATCGGGTCGCGCAGCGTCACGTGCGGCGCTCAGGCGATGCGCAGGTTGCGGATCGGCCGCTCGGGTGCCAGCGCCAGGGCGGCCTTGGCGATGCCGCGGGCATCGAGGCCGTAATGCCGGTAGAGATCGGCGACGGTGCCGGTCTGGCCGAAGCGCTCGACGCCGAGCGCCCGGGTGCGGTGACCCTGCACGGCACCGAGCCAGCCGAGCGTCGCCGGGTGGCCGTCGATCACCGTGACGAGCCCGCAATGCGGCGGCAGGCCGGCGAGCAGGGCCTCGACGTGGCTCCGCGCCGTCCGGTCGCCGCCCTCGCGGGCGCGCTGCGCCGCCGTCCAGCCGGCATGGAGCCGATCGGCGGAGGTGACGGCGAGCAGGCCGATGTCGCGCCGGTCCTCGGCCATCAGGCCCACCGCCTCGATCGCCTCGGGCGCGACGGCGCCGGTATAGGCGACCACGATCTCCGCGTTCGGGCCGGGCTCGCGCAGCCAGTAGCCGCCGGCGACGATTGCGTCGGACAGGGCCGGCGTCATCGCGCGCTGCGGCTGCGCGATGCTGCGGGTCGAGAGCCGGAAGTAGACCGAGCCGCCCTCCGGCGCCTCGAGCTGCACATGGTCGAGGGCGTGCGCCATCAGCACCGACAGCTCGTCGACGAAGGCCGGCTCGAAGCTCGACAACCCGTCCTGCGCCATCCCGATCAGCGGCGTGCCGATCGACTGGTGGGCGCCCCCTTCCGGCGCCAAGGTCACGCCCGACGGCGTCGCCGCGAGGATGAAGCGGGCATCCTGGTAGCAGGCGTAGTTCAGGGCATCCAGGCCGCGGCTGATGAACGGATCGTAGAGCGTGCCGATCGGGATCAGCCGCTCGCCGAACAGCTTGTGCGACAGGCCCAGGCCCGAGAGCAGCAGGAACAAGTTCATCTCGGCGATGCCGAGCTCGATGTGCTGGCCCTTGGCCGAGAAGTCCCAGGTGAAGGTCGAGGGGATGCGCTCCGCCTTGAACAGGTCGCGCAGTTCCTCCCGGGCGAACAGGCCGCGCCGGTTCACCCAGCCGCCGAGGTTTGTCGAGACGGTGACGTCGGGCGAGGTGGTGACGATGCGCTCCGCGATCGGCGCGTCGGAGCGCGCCAGCTCGTTGAGGATCAGCCCGAATCCCGCTTGCGTCGACTGCGTCGGCTGGCGCGGGCATGGGAAGCCCGCCGGCACCGGCAGGCGCGGCGCCGTGCGGAGCCGCGGCCCCTCGGCGAAGAACGGCGCCGCGTCGATGAAGCGGCGCAGCTCGGCGTCCGGCAGCGCCAGCCCCTCGAACGGCTCCCATTCGCGCCCCTCGCGCACGCCCATGCTCTCGCGGAGCAGCGCGGTCTGGGCCGGGGTGAGCAGCCCGGAATGGTTGTCCTTGTGGCCGGCGAGCGGCAGCCCGAAGCCCTTGACCGTGTAGGCGATGAACACGGTCGGGCGATCGTTGTCGGCCGCCTCGAAGGCCCGGATCAGGTTGGTGAGGTCATGCCCGCCGAGGTTGCCCATCAGCGCGGCCAGGGCGGCGTCCGAACGGCGGTCGATCAGCGCCAGCGCGTCGGCGTCGTCGGCGAGGTCCGCTTCGAGGCGGCGGCGCCAGGCCGCGCCGCCCTGGAAGGTCAGGGCCGCGTAGAGCTGGTTCGGCGCGGTGTCGATCCAGGCGCGCAGCCGCGCCCCGCCCGGCTCGCGGAAGGCCGCGTCCATCAAAGACCCGTATTTCAGGACGACGACGTCCCAGCCGAACGAGCGGAAGATCTCCTCGAAGCGCGTGTACAGACCCTCGCGGATCACCGCGTCGAGGCTCTGGCGGTTGTAGTCGATGATCCACCAGGTCCGGCGCAGGCCGTGCTTCCAGCCCTCCATCAGGGCCTCGAAGATGTTGCCCTCGTCCATCTCGGCATCGCCGACCAGCGCCACCATCCGGCCTTCCGGCCGGTCGAGGCCCCAGCCGTGGGCGCGGACGTAGTCGCGCACCAGCGACCCGAACAGCGTCTGCGCGACGCCGAGGCCGACGGAGCCGGTCGAGAAGTCCACGTCGTCGGTGTCCTTGGTCCGCGACGGATAGGATTGCGCGCCGCCGAAGCCGCGGAAGGTCTCCAGCTTCGCGCGGGTCTGGTTGCCGGCGAGATACTGGATCGCGTGGAAGATCGGGCTGGCATGGGGTTTGACCGCGACGCGGTCCTCCGGACGCAGCACCGCGAAGTAGAGCGCCGTCAGGATCGTCGCGAGGGAGGCCGACGAGGCCTGGTGGCCGCCGACCTTCATGCCGTCCGGGTTCGGGCGGAGGTGGTTGGCGTTGTGGATCATCCAGGTGGAGAGCCACAGGGCCTTGCGCTCCAGTTCGGTCAGGCAGGGCAGGCGCGGGTCGCTGTGCATCGGTTCGGCCTCTCGGAAATGGCCTGAGGATGCCACCACGAACACGGCAGGAATTGCCAATCTCGGCGTGCCGAGCGCAAATCTTGGCAGGATCCGCTAATCCAGCGGATCTTGGAGGTGCGTTCATGCAGGATCGACGAATCGATGCGATCGACCGGAAGATCCTGGCCGAGCTGCAGCGCGACGGGCGGGTGACGATCCAGGATCTCGCCGGCCGCGTCGGCCTTTCGGCCTCCCCGTGCCTGCGCCGCATCCGGATGCTGGAGGAGGCCGGCATCCTCAAGGGTTACGTGGCGCTGGTCGATCAGTCCAAGGTCGGCCTGCCGATCAGCGTGTTCGCCTCGGTGAAGCTCGAGCGCCAGCGCGAGGAGGAACTCGACCGCTTCGCCGAGGCCGTGGCGCGCTGGCCGGAGGTGGTGGAGTGCTACCTGATGACCGGGCGGCACGACTATCTGGTGCGCGTCGTCGTCCCGGATCTCGCCGCCTACGAGCGCTTCCTGAAGGACAAGCTCACCCGCCTCGACGGGGTCGGATCCATCGAGTCGAGCTTCGCCCTGGGCCAGGTGAAGTACACCAACGTGCTTCCGGTCTGACCGCGCGCGGCCGGCGTGGAAGCGAAGGGCTCGGTCGCCGGACCGTCGTCCATCGGACCGGCTTCCCCATGGACCGACCGGGCGGCCTTGCGCCGGGGCGGTTCGGAAGGCCTGTTGCGACCGCCATGGTCCGACAGAACGTCATTACCAATCCATCCAGCGGCGCCCGCCCGTGCCGGATATGGGGGGCTGAAGCAATCGTCACCCCGTCGGGCAGCGCCGCGGGCGGCGTGGCGCCGTCGCCTTCGACAGGATCGGCTCGGACGAAGCGACGAAGGGCAACCGCATCGCCCGGATCCGGCAATCTCGGTATTCGAGCAGAATCGGGACCCGTCGAATGCGGACCATCTTCGCGTGAAACGACACCATCGAGGCCTTTCAGGCCGCGCGGACGGCATCTTGCGAGACACCGGCGATCTTCGCGGTGTTCCCGATGGACGTATTCGCTTGGGCCGAAACGGATACATCATCGGCGCCACCCCTAATCCTTTTGCGCGTGCGAACGCGTTCGGCGATGCCCCGTCCCTCCGTGGTCGCGCTGAGGAACGGTCGGCGGAAGACCCCTGAGCCGTGGCCGCGCGCGATGGCCCGCGACGGCGCGTGACAGTGCCGAGGAACCTGCAGGTGAATTTTTCCAATATTCCGCAGCTGTATACGGCCGATAATTCATTGAATCCGCAGCAACTCGATCGCTCTGCTGTCATCCCGACATCTCCCCAAATCATGAAGCCTGATATCCGCCTCCGAGCGATTTTGGGCTAGTCAATAATATAGGCGTTCTGTGAGTTGAATAGAAAAAATACTGCCGCCATGCTTCTCGCGTCGGGGATCAGTTCTCACGAACGGCGATCAAGGCGAATTCAGTAATTCTGAGGTCTCACCATGACAGTGCGAGCGCTGGAAACCATCGCAGCGAACTATCTGCCCCTCACGAAGCCGGATGCGCCGCGCCTGAGCGATCACGTCAGCGAGCTCCAAGAGATCGAGAGATCCTGTTGGTTGAGCAATTATGGGCCGACCAATACGCGACTCGAAGCGGCGATGATCGAGAACGTCTTCGGCGGCGTCGGTTCGTGCCTCACCGTCTGCAATGCAACGAGCGGATTGATACTGGCGTTGAAGCTGGCCGCCGAACGGTCCGGGCCGACCGCGCGCTACGTCATCATGCCGGCCTTCACGTTTGCGGCGACGGCCCATGCGGCGCTGTGGGCGGGCCTCACGCCGCTGCTGATCGACGTCGATCCGTCGGATTGGTGCGCCTGCCGGATCGCCGAGGACGAGGCCTTGAGGGCCCATGCCGGAGAGGTCGTCGCGATCATGCCGTACGCGACCTTCGGGGCGTGCATCGATCTCGCGCGCTACGATCGCCTGGCGCAGGAACACGGTGTTTCTATCGTGATCGACGCCGCCGCCTCGCTCGGATGCCTCGACCAGCTCGGTCGAGCCTTCGGCACCGGCTCCCCGCACATGATCGTCTATTCGATGCACGGCACCAAGCCGTTCGGCGTCGGCGAGGGCGGACTGATCTACAGCACCGATGCCGAGACGATCGCGCTCCTGCGGAGCATGGCGAATTTCGGCTTCGACAGCGAGCGCTCGGCCGTGCTGCCGGGGATGAACGCCAAGATGTCGGAGGTCGCCGCGCTCGGCGCCCTCGTCCGCCTCGGCGATTTCGAGGAACGCGCTCGGCACAGGCAGATCCTCAGCGCCGCGTATCGCGAGGCGTTGCGCGACTTCTCGATGCAGCAGGCGCCGGGCGAGCGCATCGTCTATCAGTTCATGCCCGTGCTGCTCCCGGTCGGATCGGCCGCGAGCAGGGACGCGATCCGTGCGGACATGGCACGGATGGGCGTCGGCACGGGGAGTTACTTCAGCCCCCATGTCGGGCAGCAGCCCTACTTCCAGCAGCGATGCGCCTTCGGCGC
>NZ_VRUV01000529.1:0-3027 GCF_008039455.1 Methylobacterium sp. WL116 | reverse complement strand
ACCCCGCCCGCCTCGCGACCGGCCTCGGCAACGCCGCCGCGGTCGCCGAAGGAACTCGGCCGCAGGCGGTCGCCGCCCGCTACCTCGACCTCTACCGCAGCCTCCTCGCCCGTGAGCCCGCCGTCGCCCACGGATCGGCGTCCCAAGGATCGACGTCCCAAGGGTCAACGTCCCAGGGGTCAACGCCTCGAGAATCAACGCCTCAAGGATCAAGGCGCCATGCGCATCCTGCACCTTAGCTCGCTCTATCCGCCCCACATCGTCGGCGGCGCCGAGCGGTCCGTCGAGCATCTGGCCGAGGAGCTCGCCGGCCTCGGGCACACGGTCGCCGCCGCCTGCATCGAGCGGCAGGCCGAGCCCAAGACCGTGCGCAACGGCGTCACGGTCTACCGCATGGCGCATCACAACGACTTCTGGCTCGAGGACTGGGCGCAGCACGGCCGCTTCGCGCGCAACGCCGCCAAGCTCAAGCAGCAGTGGAACTTCGCGATCGCCGCCGATTTCGGCCGGGTGCTCGACGACTTCCGGCCGGACGTCGTCAACACCCACTCGCTGCTCGACATCTCGACGCTGGTCTGGCGCGAGGCGGCCCGGCGCGACATCCCGATCGTGCACACGGTCTGCGAGTACGACCTGATCTGCGGCAACGCGGCGATGTTCAAGCACGGCGCGCCGTGCACGCACTGGCACCTCGGCTGCAAGGTCGTGAACGCCTCCAAGCAGCTGACCAACCGCTGGGTCGACGCGGTGGCGAGCGTCGGCACCCGGATCCTGCAGACCCATGTCGACCATGGCCTGTTCCGCCACCTCGCTCCCGAGCGGCGACGGGTGATCTACTATTCCTGCACGGTGCCGGACGGCGATCCCGAGGCGCGCCGCCGGGTCGACCGGAGCGCCAAGCCGATGACCTTCGGCTATCTCGGGCGGATCAACGTCGAGAAGGGCGTCGGCACGCTGATCGACGCGCTGGCCGAGATCGGCTCACGCGCGCACGCCACCGAAGGGAATCCCGCCTCCGGCGGCTGGCGCTGCCTGATCGCGGGCCAGGCGATGGACGACTCGATCGAGCGGTTCAAGGCGAAGGCCGAAGGGCTGCCGATCGAGTTCGTCGGCTGGGTCGACCCGAAGGACTTCCTCACCGAGGTCGACGTCCTCGTCGTGCCCTCGTTCTGGGCCGAGCCCTCGCCGCGCACGGTCTACGAGGCCTACGCCATGGGCGTGCCGGTGATCGGCGCCGATTCCGGCGGCATCCCCGAGCTGATCGGCGAGGACAACGCCGACTGGCTGTTTCGCGCCGGCGACGCGCCCGACCTCGCGGACCGCATCCGCACGGTGCTGGCCCGCGGCCGCGCCAGCCTGCCGGACGAGCGCGCGTTCCAGCACGTCCTGCGCGAATCGACCTCCGAGCGCGTCGCCGAGAAGTATCTCGACCTCTACGCCGAGCTTCTCGCCGAGCGCCGCGGCATCGCGCCGGAACCGTCGCCAGCGCACGGCATCCATCATGGCGCCTAGCCCGCCCGGCCCGTCCGCCGCGGCGCCGGACGCGGCTGCGACCCGGGACGATATGGCCGGCCGCTCCGTCCGGGCGGCCGGGTGGGTCGCCGTCAGCGCAATCGGCAACGTCGTCCTGAGCTTCGTGGTGTTCCTGGTGCTGGCGCGCCTGCTCGACCCGAGCGAGTTCGGCCTCGTCGCCGTGGCGGTCGTGTTCATCGACATCCTGCTCATCGTCACGCGGGGCGGCCTGCCCGACCTCGTCGTGCAGACCGACCGGCTCGACGACGGCTTCGTCGACACCGCCTTCTGGGTGGCTTTGGCCTCCGGCTGCCTCTACGGGCTGGCGCTGGTCGCGCTGTCCTGGCCGATCGCGTGGATGCTGCGGATCCCCGAGCTGCAGCCGGTGCTGGCGGCGCTCGCCGCCACCTTCGTGATCGCGGCCGCGGGCGTGATCCACGAGGCGCGGCTGCAGCGCCTCTTCGGCTTCCGCAGCCTCGCGATCCGGGCCCTCGTCGCCAACCTGATCGGCGGGTCGGTGGCGATCGCGCTCGCGCTGAACGGGTTCGGGGTCTGGAGCCTGGTGATCCAGCGGCTGCTCGCCACCGGCATGACGACGCTGCTGACCTGGGCGGCGTTTCCGTGGCTTCCCGGATGGCGCTTCGTGCGCGCCCATGCCCGCCGCCAGCTCGCCTTCGGCTCCCGGGTGTTCTCGACCCAGCTCCTCCTGACGCTCAGCATCCGCAGCCAGGAGGTGGTCGCCGCCTACTTCCTCTCCACCGCCGATATCGGCCTGCTGCGCATGGCCTGGCGCTGCATCGACCTGATCAGCCAGGTCGCGGTGATCCCGCTCGCGGCGGTCGCGCTGCCGACCTACGCCCGGCTGCAGGACCGGCCGCGCGACCTGGCCGCGGCCTTCGACGGCTTCGTCGCGATGTCGGCGGTGCTGGCGCTGCCGGCCTTCGTCGGCATGGCCGTGGTGGCGCCGCACCTCGTGCCGCTGCTCTTCGGCGAGCAGTGGCGCGACGCGGTGCCGGTGCTGCGCATCCTGGCGCTGCTCGGCCCGGAATTCGTCGCGACCTCGATGCTGTGGATGATCTTCACCGCCTCCGACCGGACCGGCACCGCGCTGGTCCTGTCGGCCGCGCAGTTCACGATCACGATCCTGGCCTCGTTGGTGACGGCGCCGTTCGGCCTGTCGGCCCTCGTCGTCGGGCACGTGCTGCGCGCCTACCTGTTCTCGCCCGTGGTGGTGCGGGCCGCCGGCCGGTTCGTGCCGGTCGGCACCGTGGCGGTCGCCGCCTCGCTGGCGCCGATCCTCGCCTGCTCGCTCGCGATGGGCGCCACCGTGTTCCTGGCGCAGGATCGCCTCTACGCGCGGCTCGGCGACCACGCCGGCCTCGCGGCGGCGATCGGCCTCGGCATCCTGATCTACGGGATCCTGGCGCTGCTGTTCCTGCGCGCGCCGCTGCGCCGGAGCGTCGCGCTGATCCTGAACCGCAAGGCCGCCCTGGTCGCCGAGCCGCGCGTAGAGGC
>NZ_VRUV01000528.1:0-3029 GCF_008039455.1 Methylobacterium sp. WL116 | reverse complement strand
GCGGCCGAGGACCACGACGAGGGCCGCGCCCCGGAATCGCTGCCCACCGACGGCCTGCGCCGCCGCGCCATCGGCGCCGCCCGCGACACGGTCATGCGC
Organism: Methylobacterium sp. WL116; assembly: GCF_008039455.1. NCBI lineage: Bacteria > Pseudomonadati > Pseudomonadota > Alphaproteobacteria > Hyphomicrobiales > Methylobacteriaceae > Methylobacterium > Methylobacterium sp. WL116. The sequence continues at coordinate 2,930 of NZ_VRUV01000528.1, read as the reverse complement.
CTGCGCCGCGAGGGCGCGATCGGCGACGACGCCTACTTCGTGCTGGAGGAGGAGTTCGATTGGGCCGAGTTGAACGCGACGCCGAAATCGGAGACGTGAGACCTGAGGCTTCGTCCGCAGACGCCCGGCGTCGAGGAGCGCCAAACGATCCGGCCATCGCCGATCGACCGGATGCACGCCGGACCACGGACGTCGCGCGGGGACCTGGACGTCCCGGGGCGGTGCCTCACGCCTGGCGGCCCAGCGTCTCCTCCACCAAGCGCGGGTTCGTCGCGATCATCGCCAGAAGGACGAGCGCAGCGCCCCGCGGCTGCCGGCGCCGGGTCTCCCACTGACGCAACGTACCGACGGGGACGCCGATGCTCGCGGCGAAGGCCGGCTGGGCCTTGCCCGTACGCCGCCGGATCTCGGCGACGTCGATCGCATCGGGAACGTGGACGACCATGCCGGATACGGCCTCGCCCCCCCCATGCGCCGCCGCCTGCTCGAGCCCGGCGACGATATCGCCGAACACGTCGTTCGTCACGTCAATCATCGGCACGCCCTTCCTTGAGCTTCAGGCTCCACTGGCGCTTCAGGCTCTTGGTCAGGCCGTGCATGACCTCGATCTGCGCCTTGGTGAAACTGGCCTGCTGTCCTTTCGACAGGATCGACAGAAGATAGGCCGGCACCCTGCCGCCGAGATAGGCCACCATCACGCGGTACCCGCCCGAGCCGCCGAAGCGGACCTTCCGCACGCCGCCCGAGCCGCGAACCACATCGCCGCCGCTTGGATCGGCTGCGACCTGATCGACGATGCGCGCGCGTTCGTCCGGCGTGAGCCCGAGCCTGTCGCAGCGTGCGAGGTACGGCGCCGTCTCGGACACGGTGTGCGGCGGCCTTGGCATGGTGCGATATAGGTCATTGACACCGTCAGTCAATGGCGCAGTCGCGGGCGGCAGCATCCGCTTCCGCGACAGTCCTTCGCGCCGGAATACGGCGAGGCTCCGCGACGGACGCGCCCCGCCGAGCCGCTTCGCCTCAGCCCGCCACGCGCGCCTCGATCGCGTCCCACACGCTCACCGCGAGGTCCGGGCCGCCCAGGCGCTTGATCGCGCGGATGCCGGTCGGGGAGGTGACGTTGATCTCGGTGAGGTGCCCGTCGATCACGTCGATGCCGACGAGGATCAGGCCGCGGCGGCGCAGCTCCGGGCCGATCGTGGCGCAGATCTCGCGCTCCCGCTCGGTCAGGTCGGAGGGCCGGGCGGCGCCGCCGCGGACCATGTTGGAGCGGATGTCGTTCAGGGCCGGCACGCGGTTGATCGCGCCCATCGGCTCGCCGTCGACCAGGATGATGCGCTTGTCGCCCTCGGTGATCTTCTCGAGGAAGCGCTGCACCACCCACGCCTCGCGGAAGGTGACCGAGAACAGGTCGAACATCGAGCCGAAGTTCGGGTCGGTCTCGGAGACGCGGAACACCGCCGCGCCGCCGTGGCCGTGCAGCGGCTTCATCGCCACGGTGCCGTGCTCGCGGCGAAAGTCCTCGATCTCCGCCTTGTCGCGGGAGATCAGCGTCGGCGGCATCAGGTCGGGGAAGTCGAGGACGAAGAGCTTCTCCGGCGCGTTGCGGACTTCGGCCGGGTTGTTCACCACCAGCGTCTGCGGGTGGATCTTCTCCAGCATGTGGGTCGCGGTGATGTAGGCCATGTCGAAGGGCGGGTCCTGGCGCATCAGCACCACGTCGGCCTCCGACAGGTCGATCCGCTCGATCTCGCCGAGCGTCGCGTGCGCGCCCTCCACGTCCTGCACGGTCAGCGCCTGCACCCGCGCGGTGACGCGGCGGCCCTGCATCGAGAGCCGGTCGGGGGTGTAGTAGATCAGCCGGTGGCCGCGCGCCTGCGCCTCGAGCAGCAGGGCGAAGGTGGTGTCGCCGGCGATGCGGATCGCCTGGATCGGGTCCATCTGGACCGCAACGGTCAAAGCCATGTCGTCGGGCTCCACTCATGACGCGGCCGGCTCCCTGGGGAATCGCCGCATCCCCCCGGACCGAGCCGGCCGCTCGTCGTCCCCATCGTCGCTTCGGGCGCGTCGCGGACGCGCCCGGACCGCTCAATCCTCCGGCATCGACTTGCCGCCGGTGCGCTTGTCGTAGTCGCCGATGGCGTTGCGGCACTCGGGCGACAGGCGCTTGCGGTTGCGCGTCATGCAGGCCTCGGCCGCCGGGCTGTTCGGGTCGACGCCCGCGCAGAGGCGGAAATAGTCGTTGGCGCAGCCGAGCTGCAGCCCCTGGTCCTCGCGCTGGGCCTGCGCCGGGCTGCCGGCGAGCGCCAGCAGGGCGAGCGGGAGGGCCGCCAGCGCCACGGGGCGGAGCATCCGGGGCAGCCTTGCGCCACGGGCGTGTCGAAACGTGTCCAGTCGCATCCAGCGTGGTCCTTGCTTGTCGGTCATGGAATCCCGGGCGGCGAGTCCGCGAGGGGCGCATCCGCGAATGGCACGGCATATCGGGCCCGACGGTCGCTAGGCAAGCGCCCTGACCGTGCGACGGTTCCGCTTCGGCCGCTCCGCCACCGCAACGCAGCATCGGCCGCGATCCCCCGGGCGACGGCGTCCGCCGGCACGGATCGGCCCGGCGCAGAAGAAGGGCCCCGCCCGGGTCGCGAGCAGGGCCCAGTCGTTGGGAGGAAACGCCCGCCATGGGCGGATCCGATCCTGCAAGGGGCAGGCCAACGGCGTGCCGGGGCCGGCACGCGCCGCGCGACGAGGCTCCGCACGCCGTTCTTGCGAGCGCGTCTCGGGGAAACGATGCGTTAACCATGGCGTGCTGATCTGCCGGCCATCGACACGCCGTCGCCCTTGCCGACGCCCCGCCCCGGGGCCCGGGCGCGATGCCCGGATCAGCCGACAGGTGCCCCCCATGACCGTCTCCCGACCCGCCGCCCTCCGTTCCGACC
>NZ_VRUV01000527.1:0-3029 GCF_008039455.1 Methylobacterium sp. WL116 | reverse complement strand
GGCAAGCGCGTGCGCCTCGATGCGGCGACGGGCGCGGTCGCGCTGAAGGAACGCGTCGCGGCGGTGGGCGGCACCGCCGACGTCGGCCCGGACCCGATCACCGCGATGAAGGCGGTGAAGAACCAGGCCGAGATCGCCGGCGCCCGCGCCGCGCACCGGCGCGACGGGGCGAGCGTGGTGCGCTTCCTCGCTTGGCTCGACGGGCAGGACGCGCCGAGCGAGATCGCCGCGGTGGAGGCGCTAGAGGATTTTCGCGCGGCCGGCGGGGATCTGCGCGACGTCTCGTTCCCCACGATCTCCGGCTCCGGGCCGAACGGGGCGATCGTGCATTACCGGGTGACGCGCGCCACCGACCGGAGGGCGGCGCCGGGCGAGCTGTTCCTGATCGATTCCGGCGCGCAATACCCCGACGGCACCACCGACATCACCCGCACGGTGGCGGTGGGCGCACCGAGCGCGGAGATGCGCGATCGTTACACCCGCGTGCTGCGCGGCCACGTCGCCATCGGCCGCGCGGTCTTCCCCAAGGGCACCACCGGCGCGCAGATCGACACCCTGGCGCGCCTGCCGCTCTGGGAGGCCGGCCTCGACTTCGACCACGGCACCGGCCACGGCGTCGGCGCCTTCCTGTCGGTGCACGAAGGCCCGCAGCGCATCGCCAAGACCGGGACGGTGGCGCTCGAGCCGGGCATGATCCTCTCCAACGAGCCGGGCTATTACCGGGCGGGCGCCTACGGCATCCGCATCGAGAACCTCGTCCTCGTCGAGCCCCGCACGGTGCCCGGCGGCGAGCGCCCGGTGCTCGGCTTCGAGACCCTGACGCTCGTCCCCTACGATCGCCGCCTGATCGTGCCGGAGATGCTGAGCCCGGACGCGCGCGCCTGGGTCGACGCCTACCACGCCCGCGTCCGCGACGTGTTGTCCGCCGACCTCGACCCGGAGACGCGGGCCTGGCTGGAGCGGGCGACGGCGGCGCTTTGAAGCGGATCGCACGCATCTCGGGAAGCGGCGCATGCCACCTCTATCGGGAAGGCGCATGGCGTTCTGGTGTCGGCACTTGTCGCTGCTCCGCCCCTGCCGACGATAGCGACGTGTTCCGACCGCCCCGTAATACCCTCTGCAACAACGCCCACCGCGAGCAGGCTTCCTCATGGACGACATGTGCCGTCCCGACACTTGGCCGGAGGTAGGTGCGCCTTGAATGGGATAGCACCCAGTGCTACCTCAACGCATGGCCCATGACGCTGCTGGCATCGAAGCCGGCGGAAGGACCGGGCGGATTTTCAGGACGGCCGTGTTCTCCCGCATGGCCCGAAAAGCGCGCGTCAAGGACTCGGAGCTGTGCGAGGCCATTCGCGAGGTGATGCGTGGGCAGGCGGACGACCTTGGCGGCGGGGTCTTCAAGAAGCGCCTGAACAAGAACATGCACCGCAGCATCATCCTCGCGAAGGGTGGCCGGCACTGGGTGTACGCATACCTCTTCGCCAAGAAGGACCGCGGAAACATCGACGACGATGAGCTACGGGATTTCAAGCTGCTCGCGAAGGCCTATTCCACTCTGAGCGATAAGCAGATCGATACGCTTCTCGCCGATAAAGACTTAGTAGAGATCTGTGATGACCGCCAAACGTAAGTACAAAAGTGACATTTCTGAGGCGATCCACTCCTCGGCATCGATGCTGCACAAGGTGGGAGCGCTCGATAAGCTCTCCATGCGTGATCTGGATGCTCGGCATCTCGTGGTGCCCGATGTGATCGACCCAGCACAAATCAAGCATATCCGCCTTGCGAACAATGTCAGCCAGCCGTTGTTCGCGCGCTATCTCAACACCAGCAAGAGCACGGTTGAGAAGTGGGAGACCGGCGCCAAGCGGCCAAGTGGCATGGCCCTTAAGCTTCTCGCGGTCGTGGAGAAGCACGGCATCGCAGTCCTGGCCTGAGCCACCACGCGTCAGCTCACGGCGGGCCCGCCGCGCCGAGATGCCTGGCAGCAAAGGCGTGTCACGGTTCTTCCGCAAAATGCCTTCGACCCAGCCATTGCCCGCATCGGCACGGATGGCGCCGGCCCGCACCTGCCGGCCATCGCCGAGAGCGGGAAGATCGGGCTGCCGCCTCGCGCGCCGATCAGCGACGTCACCAGGCATCGGCAGCAAGGCATCGCGAGCGACCACGTTTGGATAAAGCAGTCGATGTTGCGGGCGGGCGGCTTTCGCTCGTTCGACACAGCGGGACGCACGATCCAGGCCTTCGATGTCGTGCTCTGGCTGCGCAAAGGCTTCGGCTTCGCCGACGCGCGGACGATGAACGCGCGGAACCGGTCGCTCGCGCTCTGCTTGGGGCTTGCCCGGTCGATCATAGGGTGAGAGCGGGACCGCAGGGGTCGTTTCGCGTCTCGGATCCAAGACCTGGGTTACGTGCTCCGTTCCAACCTGTCGCAAGCCCACGATTTTACCCTCCGCCGGTTCGGGCCTATGAGGATGGCGGCGTGAAACCGTCGTCGTCGGTCGCGCGATAAGGACCGCATGATCCGCGCAGCCGCCCTCCTCCTGTCCCTGCTCGCGTGGCCGGTCGCGGCCCAGGGCTTCAAGCCGCCGGCCGACCTCGTGCGGGCGAGCCTCGCGGCGGAGCCCGCGGCGGTGGCGGGCGCCACGCCGTTCACCGTCGCCATCCGCATGGCGATGAAGCCGGGCTGGCACGTCTACTGGCGCAATCCCGGCGATTCCGGCCTGCCGCCGGAGGTGACCTGGACGCTGCCGGCGGGCTTCTCGGCCTCGGCGATCCAGTGGCCGGCGCCGCACCGCATCCCGATCGCGACGCTGATGAACTTCGGCTACGAGGGGGAGGCGATCCTGCTCGTGCGGGTCACGCCGCCGCCGAGCCTCGACCCGGCCGCGCCGGTGACGCTGGCGGGCAAGCTCACCTATCTCGTGTGCGAGACGGAGTGCATTCCCGGCTCGGCCGATCTCGCCCTGACGCTGCCGGTCGCGCGCGAGGCCACGGCCGATCCCGGCAACGTCGACCTGTTCGCC
>NZ_VRUV01000526.1:0-3044 GCF_008039455.1 Methylobacterium sp. WL116 | reverse complement strand
GGCCTCGCCGTTCGCGGCCCCTTTCGCCGTCCCCTCCCCTTCGCCGGCAGGAGCCGCCCATGGCTGAGATCGCATTGACGTCCGCGCCGCAGCGGGCCCGCCACGGATCGAGCATGGGCCAGCCCCTGACCCGGCGCGACGGGCCGCTGAAGGTCACCGGCCGGGCGACCTTCGCGGCCGACAACGTCGCGGACGGCACCCTCCATGCGGCGCTCTGCGTCGCCCGGATCGCCCGCGGGCGCGTCACCCATCTCGACGTGGCGGCGGCCGAGGCCCATCCGGGCGTCGTCGCGGTGATGACGCCGGACAACGCTCCCGCCCTCGCCCAGCACCCGGACGACAAGCCCCACGGCTTCATCTTCCGCCTCGACCTGCTGCAGGATTCGGCCGTCCGCTACGCCAACCAGCCGATCGCGGTGGTGATCGCCGAGACGCTGGAGGCGGCCACCGAGGGCGCGCGCCTGCTGAGCCCGCGCTACGAGGCCGAGACGCCGCGCATCGGCCTCGACGCCGAGCCGCCGTTCACGCCCCCCGGCATCGGCGTCGGCCAGCCCCCGGAGGAGACCCACGGCGACGTCGAGGCCGGCCTCGCCGCCGCGAGCCGGCGGATCGCGGCGACCTACGAGACCCCGGCCCAGTACCACAACGCCATGGAGCCGCACGCGGCGGTGGCCTCCTGGGACGGCGACCGGCTCACGCTGCACACGCCGAGCCAGGGCATGTCGATGGCCCAGGGGCGCCTCGCCGGGCTGTTCGGGATCGCGCCGGAGAACATCCGGATCGAGAGCCCGTTCCTCGGCGGCGGCTTCGGCTCGAAGGGCCTGATCTCGGGCCCGCAGATCCTGGCCTGCATGGCCGCGCGCCTCGTCGGCCGGCCGGTCAAGCTGGTGCTCGCGCGCGCGCAGATGTACGGCCCGGTCGGCCACCGCGCCGAGACCCGGCAGAGCTTCCGCCTCGGCGCCGACGACGCCGGCAAGCTGACGGCGCTGGAGCACGAGACGCTGACGGCCTCGAGCCGGTTCGACGACTTCTTCGAGCCGGCCGGCGGCGTCTCGCACACCCTCTACGCCAGCCCGGCCATCGCGGTCCGGCACCAGGCGGTGCGGGTCGACACCGGCACGCCGCTGTTCATGCGCGCGCCCGGCGAGGCCTCGGGCAGCGTCGCGCTGGAGAGCGCGATCGACGAGATGGCGCTGGCGTGCGGCATGGACCCGCTGGAATTCCGCCTGGCGAACTATGCCGAGGTCGAGCCGATCTCCGGAAAGCCGTTCTCCTCCAAGGCCCTGCGCGAGTGCTACACCCGCGGCGCCGAGCACTTCGGCTGGTCGGCGCGGCCGAGAGCGCCGCGGCAGACCCGCGACGCGAACGGCCTCCTCGTCGGCTGGGGCATGGGCACCGCGACCTTCCCGGCGCTGATGTTCGAGGCGCAGGCGAAGGCCGAGCTGCGGGCCGACGGCACCGGCCTGATCGAGACCGGCGCGCACGACATGGGGCAGGGCGCCTGGACCGCGCTCGGCCAGATCGCCGCCGACGGGCTCGGGATCGGCCTCGACAGGCTGACCTTCCGGATGGGCTCCTCCGACCTGCCGAACGCCGGCATCGCCGGCGGCTCGGCCCACACCGCCACCGCGGGCGGGGCGATCCACGCGGCGGGCCAGGCGGTGATCGCGCAGCTCGCCGACCTCGCCACCAACGATTCCGCCTCCCCGCTCTACGGCGCGGGCAATGCCGGATTCGTCGCCCGCGACGGACGACTCTTCCGGCGCGACGACGAGAGCCGCAGCGAGGCGTATTCCGACATCCTGGCACGCGCCGGACGGGCGAGCCTCACCGCGACCGGGAAGGCCTCGACCGATCCGGCGGCGGCCAAGACCTACGCCATGCACGCCCACGGCGCGGTCTTCGCCGAGGTGAAGGTCGACCCCGATCTCGGCCAGATCCGCGTCACCCGCCTCGTCGGCGCGTTCGCGGCCGGCCGCATCGTCAACCCGCGCCTGGTCACAAGCCAGTATTACGGCGGGATGATCTGGGGAATGTCGTTCGCGCTGCACGAGCACGCGGCGATGGACGCCCGCACCGGCCGCTTCCTCAACGACAACCTCGGCGAATACCACGTGCCGGTGAACGCGGACACGCCGGCCATGGAGGCGATCCTGGTGCACGAGGACGACGCTCACGTGAACGCGCTCGGCATCAAGGGCGTCGGCGAGATCGGTATCACCGGCTCGGCCGGCGCCATCGCCAACGCGGTCTGGCACGCCACCGGCATCCGGGTGCGCGAGATCCCGATCACGCTGGACAAGCTGCTCGGGTAGCGCCCGCCGTCGCGATCCGGCAGCCCACGCCGGCGCGAACCCGGTCCCGACCGCCCTGCCCTCCCGGAGGCCCGTCGCTCAGCGGCGCGGCCTCCGTCGTCGTTCGGCCCGACCCGCGATCCGCAGGTCGCCTGCGCTCCCGAAGGGCTGCGGCGGTGCCGGCCAGCGTCTAATCCCGCTCCGTTCGTCGCAGCGGACGGTCCGCGTGCGCCGCCGCACCCAAGTCGAAAGAGAAACGGATTAAATATAGTTTGCTATACTTGTGCATTCGCACACATATTCGTCGAACGACATTGGTTATGTTCTTCTCGTTGGCGCAGGGCGGCATGTCCTGCAGAAGAAAACTTCGAGAGGAAGGATTATCTCATGACGCGCATCGTTGCCTCGGCGCTCTTCGCCGCCGTTCTCGCCCTCCCCGTCGCGGCTCGGGCCGGCGAGGGCGGTGGCGGCGACCGCCAGCCGGCCGGCGGCGGCCACATGAGCTCCTACGTGAACGACCCCTACCACGACCCCCGCTCCGCCCATTCGCAGCGCAACCGCACCGGGCAGCTTCTGGGCGCACCGATGTATTCCGACATGCCCGGCGCCACCGTCGCGCGCCGCGACGTGGTCTCGCCGCACTGGGCGTCCGGAAGCGCGGCCCCCCGCGGCCGCCGCTGATCCGATCCGCCGACCGGCGCCGGCATCCGGCGCCGCCCCGCCCGACATCCGAGCCCGCACGGCCGCCAC
>NZ_VRUV01000525.1:0-3064 GCF_008039455.1 Methylobacterium sp. WL116 | reverse complement strand
GGCTGGGCCGGCACGCCGGCCGGCATGTCCGCCGAGGCGACGGGCCCGGCGAGCTCGGGATAGGTCTCGACCACGTGGGCGCCGTTGAGCGGCTTGTTGGCGCCGTTGTGGCAGGTGGCGCAGTTCATCTTCGGCACGTCGCCGAGCGGGCCGTGGCGGTTCGGCGGCAGCGTCTCGGAGAGCGGCAGCATGTAGTCCTCGTTCAGGTCGCGGACCATGCGGATGCCGTGCCAGGCGGCGACGCGGTTGGGCGTGCTCGTGCTCCAATCCGCCACCGAGCGGGTGTTGTGGCAGAAGGTGCAGTTCACGCCGAGCGACTGCGCCATGCTGATCATGATCGCGAAGGTCTTCTCCGCGTCCTGGATCGGCTTGCCCTTGGTCTCCGGCAGGGCCGAGGTGGCGTTGACGCGGATCGCGTCCTCGGGCGTGTTCTTGTGCGCGTAGAACGCCGCGTAGACGCCGTAGGGCAGCGAGGTCAGGCCGACCTGCGGGCTGGCGACGTTCTGCCCGTTGTTGCGCGGGATGACGCCGTGCCCCGCGTTCGGGCCGGGATTCTCGAACCAGATGTTCTTCGGCACCGGCTGGCCGCGGTGGCAGGTGTAGCAGGTGACGCCGGCCTCGTGGACGTGGTTCTCCTTCCAGGTCGAGTTGATGTGCTGGACCATCTGCAGCATCCGCCTGGCGACGCGCTTCTGGTACAGGCTGTCGTCGGCCATGTTCTCGGTGTTGTGGCAATAGGTGCAGCCCTGCTCCGGGGCGACCCACTCGGTCATCGAGGCCATCAGGCGGTTGAAGTTGTCGGCCGAGAGATCGCCGAGGACCTTGACGTTCTGGTAGACCGCCGAGGCCTTGTCGCCCCCGGGCTCGGCCGGGTCGGCCGGCGCGGGCGCCTGGTTGGCCTCGATCTTGGCGGCCTTGTTCGCCCGGGTCTCGATGACGTCCATCGCAGTGCCGCGGAACCCGGTCTGCTGCTGCGCCATCGGCGGGCGGGTCCAGCCGGCGGTGCCGAGCATGGCGATCGTGAGGAACAGCGCGGCGACCGCGCCGGCGACGGCGAGCAGGGTTCTCATGGGTGCACCGAGGGGGCGACGCTGGAGGGATCGACGATCGGGCCGTAGACCTGGGGATAGGACGGCGCGACCCCGTGCTTGACCGCCCAGAGGTACCAGTTGTCGACGACGGTGCCGGTCAGCAGGATGCCGATGCCGCCGGTCAGCGTCGTCAGCACCGCGAACCACCAGGCCCAGCGGTGGACCGATTCCATCGTGGCGTTGAAGCCCATGGTCCAGCGCCAGAACAGGGCGGCGCGCTCGGTGGCGGTGCCGCGGTCGACGATCTGGTCGATCTCGCGCTCGGCGCCGTAGCGCGAGCAGGCCAGGATGGTGCCCCCGTGCATCGCGAACAGCAGCGTCGACCCGTACAGGAAGACGATCGAGAGCATGTGGAACGGGTTGTAGAACAGGTTGCCGTAGCGCAGCGAGAACGCGGCGGTCCAATCGAGGTGCGGGAAGATGCCGAACGGCACCGCCTCGCTCCACGAGCCCATCATGATCGGGCGGATGAAGCCGAGCACGAGGTAGAGCCAGATCGCCGAGGCGAAGGCCCACGGCACGTGCTTGCCCAGGCCGAGCGCCGCGGCGCGGCGGTAGAGCCGGAGCCACCACAGCAGGATCGAGGCGGTGAGGAAGAAGCCGGCGATCAGCCACCAGCCTCCCTCGTTGAGCGGCGGCAGGATCCGGAGTCCGTATTGCGGGCGCGGCGGCTCGAGGGCGAGCCAGGGCAGCTGCCGCACGAACTGGATCGGGTCCCAGTTCACCGACGCCCACATGTTGAGGCCGATGATCTCGAAGGCGATCAGCCCGCAGGCGAAGGACAGCGCCCCGAGGTAGCCGATGTAGATCGGCCCGACCTGCGCGTTGCCGATCAGCCCCATCAGGTAGCTGTGGAACGGCTTGCCCCAGCGCGAATCGACGGCGACCGGGACGCCGTGCTCCGCCTCGATCGGCCGGATCTGCACCTGGGTGAGGATGTTCTGGTAGTACGCCATTGCCTGGGCCCTTTCCGGGAGCGTTCTTCAAGCGACGTGGTGGCCGTATCCGTCCCGCCCCCGGCCGCGCGACGATCGCGGCCGGGCGACTTCGCGGCTCAGCGCCAGACCGGCAGGTTCAGCCACCAGCCCCACCATTCCGGCCAGCCCTGCGTCCAGAACGGGCCGCTGATCACGATGCAGACCGCGCTCCAGAATCCCGCCGACAGGGCCAGGAACAGGCCGAGGCGGTGGATGCCGAGCGTGCCGATCGAGTAGCCGATCGTGTCGCGGAAGAAGGTGTCCTCGTGCTCGGGGCTTTTCACGGTCTCGCCCTTGGCCGGGTTCGTCGCCGAGAGGATCAGGCCGCCGTGCATCGCCAGAGCGAGCGTCGTGGTGAAGAAGAAGGTCACGGCGAGCATGTGCGCCGGATTGTAGTGGAAGTGCAGGTACTGGTAGCCGGTGTTCGACACCCAATCGAGGTGGCTGAGGATGCCGTACGGGAAGCCGTAGCCCCAGGCGCCCATCAGGAACGGGCGGACCACGACCAGGACGACGTAGGCGAAGATCGCGACCGCGAAGGCGAAGGGCACGTGGTAGCCGATGCCGAGCTTGCGGCAGATCTCGACCTCGCGCAGCGCCCAGGACGAGAACGCGCCGATGGCGCAGAACGTGATGATCTGCCAGAGGCCGCCCTCCTTCAGGGGGGCGAGCGCCAGCCCGTACTTGATGTCGGGCGGCGCGATGTTGATCTGCCAGATGTTCCAGGTCGGCCCGAGCGCCGCGCCGTAGATGATCAGCGCCGTGCCGAGCGCGCTGAAGAACAGCGTCGTGACCCCGAAGAAGCCGACGTAGAACGGCCCAACCCAGAAATCGAACAGGTCGCCGCCGACGAGGGTGCCGCCGCGGACGCGATACTTCTTCTCGAAACTCAGCATCGCCATGGCGAATAGCCTCCGGATGGGTCTGCGGCCGTCGGGCGCTCGGGCGGGCGGTCGTGCGAGCGGCCTTGCGGCTCGCTCCGGGTCGGCCTGCGGA
>NZ_VRUV01000524.1:0-3078 GCF_008039455.1 Methylobacterium sp. WL116 | reverse complement strand
GGGCGGCGTCCGGGGCACGGTCGAGGGCGAGGGCGGCCGGCACCGTCCTAGCCCCAGAGCTGCGTGCGCACGTCCGCCGGCCAGGCGGCGAGGTCGAGGCCGTGGTGGCGCAGCAGCGCGAGCGTGATCCGCTCCAGGCCGAACCCGACGCAGGCGGTGTGGGCGACGGCGCCGTCGGCCTGGCCGATCTCCCAGGTGCTGCCGAAGTGGTCCTGGTGGTAGTTGAAGCTCAGGCAGGCGGTTGGTGGGGCCTCGCTGTTGACCGGCACGTTGAGCTCGAACTTGAGCCCCTGCATGCGCTGGTTGTTGGCGAGCATTCGCCCGGCGCGGCCGAAGAACGGGTCGTTGGCCGGGTCGACCGCCAGCGGCAGGCCGAGGGCGCGCATCATCGCGGTGCCGCGCTCGAGCCAGACCTCGCGGAAGGCCAGCACCTGCTCGGGGCTGCCCATGCGCACGTACTCGCGCATGCGGAACATCTGCATCCGGGTCGGCTCGACCGAGGGCTCGTGGCGGAAGCAGTAGGATTGCAGGTCGAACAGCAGGCCGCCGGCCGGCAGGGGCCCCCGCGCGGCGGCGACCGGGTAGAGCGGGTAGCAGGCGGCCGGCGTCAGCACGATGTCGGTGCAGGCCTGGTCCTGGGTCCAGTCCCGCCCGGCCTCGACGCAGGCGAGGAGGCGCGCGTGGGCGGCCTCGTCGCCGCAGAAGCTGTGCACGGTGCCGGCGAGGTTGGGGAAGCCCTTGAGGTAGCCGCTGCGCTCGAAGGCCGGGCGGCTCATGCCCGGCGGGAAGCGCATCCGCTCGGCGCCGTCGGCCGCGCCGAGGCGCGAGACGAGGGCGTCGAGCGCCTCGACCACGCTCTCGAAGTCGCCGCCGCGCCCGTACAGCCCGTCGATCCCGGTGCGCACCAGATGGCCGCGGTCGAACAGGCGGTCGAGGAACGAGCGCGGTTCCACCGCATCCGCCTGGGACGGGCTCGTCTCGAGCGGCGCGGCGAGGGTCGGGGTGGCCAAGCTGTCCATCACGCGCTCAGGAATTGGCCGTTGCCCTTCTGCACCAGCAGAAGGTTGGCGGTGTTGCTGTGGATACGGTCGTTGCTGATCATCAGCGGCGCCGACATCACGTCGCGCAGCGCCCGGCCGAGGCTGAACGGGGTTCCGTTCTTGTAGCCGGCGATGCCGACGATCCCCAGCGCCAGCTGGACGATGGCGACGGCCGCGGTCGAGGCGGTGGTCTTCACGTTGTTCAGGGCCACCGCGAAGCCGATCGAGCCGAGCAGATCGGGCGCGCCCAGGGCTTCCGCGTAGTGGCGCAGCCCGCCCTGGATGGTCCCCTTCATCGCCTGCAGCGCGCTCGTCGCCTCGGCGAGACGCAGGGCGCCCGGCGGCACCGTGCCCGGCCGGCGGCGGGCCTCGGCCTGGACGAAGGTCCGCGCCCGGTCGACCGCATGGCTCGCGATCCCGAACCAGACGCTGCTCCACAGCAGGTGCGAGGAGGCCAGCATCGACTGGGCCGCGATCTCGGCGAAGGGCTTCGGCAGGATCTGGGCGATCGGCACGTCGCGGGCGGCAAGCAGGAAGCCGTCGCTGCAGGTGCCGCGCATGCCGAGCGTGTCCCAGCGGCTGGTCCGCTCCAGGGTGATCTGGTCGGCCGTCAGCGCGACAAGGACCTGGTCGGAGGAGGCGGCGTCCGGATGGCGCCGGCCGGTGGCGAGGATCACGTCGGCGTGGGCGCCGTAGGAGATCACGGTGGCGTCCTTGCGGAAGGCGAACGCGTCGCCCTCGGCCTCGACCGCGCAGAGGCTGTTGCGCAGGTCGCCGCCGATGCCGCCCTCGGTGGTCGCCGAGGCGACGAGCAGCTGCCGCTCCGCCACCCGCTGCATCAGCGCGCAGTGCCAGGCGCTCTCCCCGCCATGGGTGACGAGGCTCGCGACCTTGATCTGGTGCATCGCGAACACCATCCCGGTCGCGGCGCAGGCCTGCCCCAGGCCTAAGCAGGCCTCCGCCAGCCGGCTCATGTCGGCCCCCTCGCCGCCGAACGCCTCCGGGATCTGGATCCCGAGGAGCCGCTCCTCGCGGAGCGCGGCGACGGCTTCCGCGGGGAAGCGCCCCTCGCGATCGACGGCGTCCGCATGGAGCGCGGCGACCTGCGCGACCCGGCGGATGCGCTCCGCAAAGGCCGGCGGAGCGAGAACCGGTTCGGGGGGCACCCGCTTGGCGAGCGCGCTCATGCGTCCACCGGCTGGGCGATCGTCGCGACGGTGCTGCGGATCGCGCGGATCGTCGCGAACGACGCCCGGTTCAAGAGATGATCGGGGAACTCGATGTTGAACCGCTCCTCGAGCGCGAGCATCAGCTGCACGGATCCGAAGGAGCACAGGCCCTTGTCGAACAGATCGTCGTCGTCCGAGAGCCGGTCGACTTGGCCGGACAGGGACTCGATTCCACCGAGCGTTTCGCGAATGTCGTGAGAGGAAATCATTGCACGCAACACCATCTGATCCATCTCGAACCTGAAGCCTTGGACTGTCGTCGTCAATTCTTACTCTTCAATAAAGTTAACTTAATAATTGGTGAATTCTAAAGCTTTGATGTCTATCGCGCTGAAAGTCGGTATTCGCTCCTTCGCACCGCGAGACAGGATTCGCCGGAGGCGAGGCGGCGATGCGCGAAGCCGCGATCGAAAGCACGCCGCAGATCGAATTGACGACATTGCGCACAATCCATGTGCGAAGTGCCGGCAGGATCTGTGTTTCGACGGCTTCCGTGGTCGGTTGCGCGGGCCAGATCGCTACATCCGTATGCAAGCTGGCTAAAGGTCACTCGATTCGTTGCCGTGATGCAACAGCGGCGTCGCACGAGGTCTTCGAGGAGGATTCGACGTTGCTCGGGTGGACCGGTTCGCACACAGTGCTCGGGCACTGGGGGCATCGCAAAAGCGGGCCCGATGAGCCCGCACCAAAAAGCGGGCCGCAAAACAAGGTGTGACGCGATCGGCCCCGGCCCCGCGACCACACGATCCTCGGGTCTCGAAGCTTTTGGAGATATCTATGACGCTCTTGAAGAGCACCCTGCTTGCTTC
>NZ_VRUV01000523.1:0-3079 GCF_008039455.1 Methylobacterium sp. WL116 | reverse complement strand
CCTCGGGAAACAGCGTGAAGTCGATGCCGGTCTCCTTCGACGCCAGCAGGCGGCCGGACAGGTAACACGCGTCGAAGACATCCGCCGGGTAGCGCTTGAGGCTGGGGCTGGCGCGCAGAACACGGCCGATCCGGGTCCGCTGCTCGAAGATCGTGGCCGTCCAGCTGTTGTTGCGCAATCCCGGCTGGTACTTCCACTTGAGGAGATGGCCGAGAAGAACGTCCAGGCGGCTTTCGATCTGGTGCTTCTCGCTGCCGCCCACGCTCCTCACCTCGTCGATCAGGTTCCTCAGGTCGAGCTCGTCGAACCGGCGTGCCCGCAGCAGCTCGGCCTGGGCCTGCGTCCAGAGATAGAAGTCCGTCTCATAGGGATCGGCCGCCGGAGGCGGTCTCAGCGCGGCGTTCGACATCGTGGCTCTCCTCGAACGTGCCGATCCTACCTCAAAACAAAAAGTACCGCTGCGCCATCGGCAGAACGTCGGCCGGCTCGCAGACCAGCAGCTCGCCGTCGGCGCGCACGTCGTAGGTCTCGGGGTCGACCTCGATCTCGGGCGTCGCGTCGTTGAGGATCATGCTCTTCTTCGAGATGCCGCCGCGCACGTTCTCCACCGCGACGAGCTGCTTCTGGACACCCAGGCGCTCGCGCAGGCCGTCCGCGATCGCGGCCTTCGAGACGAAGGTCAGCGCGGTCGCGAACGGCGCGCGGCCGTAGGCGCCGAACATCGGGCGATAATGCACCGGCTGCGGCGTCGGGATCGAGGCGTTGGGATCGCCCATCGGCGCCACCGCGATCATCCCGCCCTTGATCACGAGGTCGGGCTTCACCCCGAAGAAGGCCGGCGACCACAGCACGAGGTCGGCGAGCTTGCCCGGCTCGACCGAGCCGATATGGGCCGACACGCCGTGCGCGATCGCCGGGTTGATCGTGTATTTCGCGATGTAGCGCCGCGCCCGCAGGTTGTCGTTGCCCGAGGCGTCGCCGGGGAGGGCGCCGCGCTGGCGCTTCATCTTGTCCGCCGTCTGCCAGGTGCGGATCGCGACCTCGCCGACCCGGCCCATGGCCTGGCTGTCCGACGACATCATCGAGAGCGCGCCGATGTCGTGCAGGATGTCCTCGGCCGCGATCGTCTCCTTGCGGATGCGGCTCTCGGCGAAGGCGAGATCCTCCGGGATCGACGGGTCGAGGTGGTGGCACACCATCAGCATGTCGAGATGCTCGTCGATGGTGTTTTTCGTGTAGGGCCGCGTCGGGTTGGTGGACGAGGGCAGCACGTGCGCGAGCCCCGCCACCTTGATGATGTCGGGCGCGTGCCCGCCGCCGGCGCCCTCGGTGTGGAAGGCGTGGATGGTGCGGCCGGCGAACGCCGCGATCGTGTCCTCGACGAAGCCCGACTCGTTCAGCGTGTCGGTGTGGATCATCACCTGCACGTCGTGCTGGTCGGCGACCGTCAGGCAGGTGTCGATCGCCTTCGGCGTGGTGCCCCAATCCTCGTGCAGCTTGAGCGCGCAGGCGCCGGCCCGCACCATCTCGACGAGAGCGTCGGGGCGCGAGGCGTTGCCCTTGCCGGCAAACGCCAGGTTCATCGGAAAGCTGTCGGCCGCCTCGATCATCCGGGCGATGTGCCAGGGGCCCGGCGTGCAGGTGGTGGCGAAGGTGCCGTGCGCCGGCCCGGTGCCGCCGCCGAGCATGGTGGTGATCCCCGAGCACAGGGCCTCGTCGATCTGCTGCGGGCAGATGAAGTGGATGTGGCTGTCGAAGCCGCCGGCGGTAAGGATCTTGCCCTCCCCGGCGATCACCTCGGTGCCCGGGCCGACGACGATGTCGACGCCCGGCTGGATGTCCGGGTTGCCGGCCTTGCCGAGCCGGACGATCCGCCCCTTCACGATCCCGACGTCGCACTTCACCACGCCCCAATGGTCGAGCACGACCGCGTTGGTGATCACCGTGTCCACCGCGCCGTCGGCGTTGGTGACCTGGCTCTGCCCCATCCCGTCGCGGATCACCTTGCCGCCGCCGAACTTCACCTCCTCGCCGTAGGTGGTGAAGTCGCGCTCGACCTCGATCTCCAGGCAGGTGTCGGCGAGCCGGATGCGGTCGCCGGTCGTGGGCCCGAACATGTCGGCATAGGCGGCGCGGGGGAGGGCGGCGCGGGGGGGCGTGTTGGCCATGCTAGAGCGCCCCCATCACGTCGCCGCGGAAGCCGTACACCGTCCGCCCGCCGGACAGCGGCACCAGGGCCACCTCCCGCGTCGAGCCGGGCTCGAACCGCACCGCCGTGCCCGGCGCGATGTCGAGGCGCCGGCCGCGGGCCTTCTCCCGGTCGAAGCGCAACCCCGGGTTGACCTCGAAGAAATGGTAATGCGAGCCGACCTGGATCGGCCGGTCGCCGACGTTGGCGACCTCAACCACGGTGCGCTCGCAGCCTTCGTTGAACACGATCTCGCCCGGCAGCGTGGTGACGGCGCCCGGCACGTCGGGGGAGGGCGCGCCGCGCACCGGATGGTGCACGGTGACGAGCTTGGTGCCGTCGGGGAAGGTCGCCTCGACCTGGATGTCGTGGATCATCTCGGCGATGCCCGGCATCACCTGGTCCGTGGTGAGCACGTTGGCGCCCGCCTGCATCAGCTCGGCGACCGAGCGCCCGTCGCGGGCGCCCTCGACCACGACGTCGGTGATCAGCGCGATCGCCTCCGGGTGGTTGAGCTTGACGCCGCGGGCGAGGCGGTTCCGCGCGACCTGCGCGGCCATGGCCACGAGGAGCTTGTCTTTTTCGCGAGGCGTCAGCAGCACGAGGAGCCCTCTCGGATTTCGGCTGGTCCGGACTCATTTCGGCCGGTTCGGACCTGGAGCAAGGATCATGCTGGTGCGACGGTCAAGCCTTCCGGGCGACCGGAACGTGCCGCGCCTACCGCTGATTGAACCTTCGCGCGTCCGTACATGGCGCGTTCACGCGCACGCGTCATTCTGCGGATCCGAACATGACGATTCCCCTCCCCATCGCGCTCGTGAACGCGCGCCCCGTCGGCATCGCCGAGCTCGCCGCCTCCGCGGTGGCGCGCGTTCACGAGCGCGATGGGGA
>NZ_VRUV01000522.1:0-3081 GCF_008039455.1 Methylobacterium sp. WL116 | reverse complement strand
GCCTCGGCGAGCTCGGCCGCCCGCGCCGGCATCGCCCAGGGCAGCGGGCGGCCGCCGAGGTGGACGTTGGTGATCCAGCCGTCGCCCTCGCGGATCATCCCGGCGATGGCCCTGCCCTCGCAGACGAAGACGCGGTAGTCGCGCCACAGACCGTCGCTGCGGGGCACGTAGCGCTGGAGGTAGTAGACCCGCGAGACCGCATCCTCCGGCGGCAGGTCGTCCGGCCGCTCAATCAGCTGCAGCCCCTCGCCCTGCGAGCCGAACAGCGGCTTCAGCACCAGGGGACGCCCGGGGCCGGCCTCGCGCGCGACGATCTCGGCGGCGGCCGTGCGCTTCGAGCAGACGAAGGTGTCGGGCGTCGGCAGGCCGGCGCGGGCGATCATCAGGCTGGTCGCCGCCTTGTCGACCGAGCGCTCGATCGCGACCGGCCCGTTCCAGACGGTGACGTCCGAGGCCACCAGCGCATGCAGCACGCCCAGACGCATCGTCGTGGCCTCGAAGGTGCCGCCGGCGATGGTCCGCAGCAGCACGCCGTCGGGCAGCGTCCCGGCGAAGCCCGGCACCTGCAGGGGCTCGCCGCCGCCGGTGACGATCGCCACGTCGGCGAGCGAGAACAGCACCGGCTCGACGCCCTGCGCGCGAAGCGCCGCCAGGAGCCGGGCCTTGTGCCAATTGCCGTTGTCGGCCGCGAGCGCGATGCGCATTCTGTCGGTCACCCCAAGGATGGTTCAAGCCGCCGGTTCCGCCGACACGCATTGCCCTCCCGCTCCACGCCGTCATCCCGGGGCCGCGAAGCGGAGCCCGGGATCCAGAGCCGCCAACGGTGCCCGAGCTTGCCCCCACGGCGGATCTGGAGTCCGGCTCGCCTGCGGCGCCCCGGAATGACGATGGTGGGGAAACCCCGGGAGAGCCGCGGGCGATGGCCTTCGTGTCGTGAAAGCCGGCCTCGACTGCCGCTACGAGAACGACGCCTCGACCAGCTCCGGCATCAGCTTGCCGCCGCGGAAGGTCGCGCCGGTGCGGATGGAGGTGACGATCGCCTCGGCCGGTGAGAACAGCGCGCCGTCGATCTTGTAGAAGTCGCCGTTCACCCGCGAGAAGATCTCGGCGAAGGGCGCGCCGTGGTCGCTCGACGTGGTCGAGGGCAGCTGCTCGGCGAGCTGCTTGGCCTCCGCGTCGTCGGCGTCGACGAAGAGCTGGACCCGGCCGCCGTAGATGATCGCGTCGTTGGTGCGGCCCATCGCCTTGATGAAGTCCGGGTGCTGCGGCGACAGCGGCGCCGAGCCGATGCCGTCGACGATCCGGTGCAGGTCGAAGCCGACCGTGTGCGCCTTGTGGAGGGCGACCTCGAGCACGCGGGCGACGACCTGTGTCGCGCCGGCGAGGCTCTGGGTCGGCGCGAAGATGAAGGTCAGGTCCTCCGGGCGCAGGGAGCAGGCCTCGGCGACCTTGGCGACGACGCTGGCCGGCGGCCCGCCGGCGGCCTCGAGCACCAGGGCGGTCTTCGTGGCCGAATCGCGGTAGCCGAGCTCCTTGTAGAGGTCCTCGACCACGGCGACGGCGCGGCCCGGGCCGGAGCCGAGGGCAAAGAAGCCGGAATCGCCGTCCTCGTCGGCGAGCGACCAGCCGGCATACTGGCTGCCGAGGCAGGCCAGCACCGGGTCGGCGGCGTGGACGACCACCGAGTACGGCCAGGACGGGATCGGGCCCGACGGGCTGATCGAGACGGTACCGAGGCCGCCGAGACAGATCTCGGCGATCCGGCGGCCGGCCTCGATCGAGCCGCGCGCCGAGGCGCCGGCGTCGACCATGCGCGCGCCGCCCGGCGCCTGTGTCACGGACAGGCGCAGAACGTCGGCGTCAGCGACGAAGCGCTCCACCAGGGGCGTCGCGATGGCGTTCAGGCTCGGCTGGTTGGTGCTCATGCGTTTCCTCCTCGGACAGCCGGTCGCGCAAGCTGGCGATCCGGGTCCCCAATTCTTGTCGTGCCGCCGGCCCGTCCGGCCCCCCCGCCAGGACCGTGCAGAGCGGGGCGTCCCGCATCACCCGTGTCCCGGCGCGGGGCCGGTCCCGCACGTGGTCCGGCCATGCGACCGCCGGGACGACGGCGTGATCCCGCGCCGCGTAACAGATCTGCGAGGCCGCCGCATCCTCCGGCGCCGGCCCGATCTCGGGCGCGTGGTCGAGGCAGGCCTCGACATGCGCGTGCAGCAGCGGCACGCCGCGCCGGTCGAGCACGTCGAGGGTGGCGCCCGGGCGCGGGTTGATCTCGGTCAGCCACCATGCCTCGCCGTCGGACAGAAAGTCGACGCTCGCGAGCCCGCGCAGCCCGGTCGCGCGGACCAGCTCGTCGGCCGCCTCCGCGACGGCGGCGACGATGGCGTCCGGGAGCGCGGAGGTCTCCCGCCGCCCCGGCGCCAGCGCGCCGGCATAGCGGAACGGGCGCAGGAGAGACGGCGCGCTCCACTGCTCGGTCAGCGCCAGGATGCGCGCGCCCGAGGCGTCGGCCAGGATGTTGAGCGCGAAGGCGCGGCCCGGGACCCGGGCCTGGAAATAGGCGCCCGCCGGCGCCGGCCCGCTTGTCGCCGCGCGGATATGGCTCCCGCCCGAGCCCCCGGCCCGCTTGAGCAGCCAGGCCTTCGGGTCGTCGAGCCGCGCCCGCGTCACCGCCGGATGCGGGATGGCGAGCGTCGCGCACAGGGCCGCGAAGCGCAGCGGGTCCTTCAGCGCGGACACGGTCTCGGCCCCCGCGCCGACCAGGCGATGGCGCCGCGCGATCGCAGCGATCAGCGCGGGTGCGGCCTCGAAGCCGCTGCCGAGCACCACGCCGAGCGGAGCACCGCCGGCCATCGCCGACAGCGCGTCGAGATGGGCGAGCACCGTCTCCGCGAGCCGTCCCGTGCCGAACCGGCCCTCGAGCGGGCGATGCGCCGCGGCGAGTTCCAGGGTGTCCGAATCGGCGAACAGGTCGGCAAGGGCGTCGGCATCGGCGCGCTCGCCGTCGGCAACGTGAAGTACCAGACGCAGAAGCAGCTGTTCGGGCGGATGCTCGCGGCCGAGGCGCCGCTCTGCCTCGATTTC
>NZ_VRUV01000521.1:0-3083 GCF_008039455.1 Methylobacterium sp. WL116 | reverse complement strand
TTTTTTTAATGATCCTGCGTACACCGATATATACACACTGCTTATCGTTGTCATCGTCATTTTTGTTTTAGTGTCTTCTTCAGGGGGGAGGGGAGGGCGCGTTTCACGAGATGGTCCGGGTCGTTGATCCCGCCCGCTGGGGCGATGCCGTGATCGCCCGCCGCGACGTGCCGACGAGCTACCACCTCGCCGTCGTGGTCGACGACGCGCATCAGGGCGTCACCCACGTGGTCCGCGGCCGCGACCTCGAGGCGGCGACAGACCTGCACGTCCTGCTCCAGGCGCTCCTCGGCCTTCCGACCCCGCGCTACCACCATCACGCCCTGGTCCTCGGCCCGGACGGGGGCAAGCTCGCGAAGTCGAAGGGCTCGGAAAGCCTCGCCGACCGTCGCGCGCGGGGCGAAACACCGGAGACGATCCGCGCGGCGCTCGGCTTCGCCTGAAGCGCCGGCTCGCCGCGGGAAGGCCGCCTCAGCGCACCGCCGCGTCGCGCTGCGCCATCGCGGTGGCGCTCTTCGACTTCTGCATCACCGCGTCGATCTGCTCGCGCTGGCGCTTGAACTCGGCGAGCATCCGCCCGTCGAGCTCGCGCCCGCGCGGCACGCGGATCTTCATCGGGTCGACGAAGTGGCCGTTGATGATCACCTCGTAGTGCAGGTGCGCGCCGGTGGAGAGCCCGGTGGAGCCGACATAGCCGATCACCTGGCCCTGCCGCACCCGCGCACCTTCGGTGACGCCACGCCCGAACCGCGACATGTGGTTGTAGGTGGTGACGTAGCCGTTGATGTGCTGGATCTCGACCCGGCGTCCGTAGCCCGAGGTCATCTCGGCCCGGATCACGGTGCCGTTGCCGGCCGCCACGATCGGCGTGCCGATCGGATTCGACCAGTCGACGCCGGTGTGGAGCTTGGCATAGCCGAGCACCGGGTGGCGGCGGTAGCCGAAGCCCGAGCGCATGATCCCGTCGGCGATCGGCTTGCGGATCAGGAACTTCTTGAGCGAGCGGCCCTGGTCGTCGAGGTAGTCGATCGAGCCGTCGTCGGGCGACTGGAAGCGGTAGACCTTGCGGCTCTCGCCGCCGAGGTTGAGCGAGGCGTAGAGCAGGTCCGGCCGGTCGGCGCTGGCGCCGGCATCCTCGTCGTAGGTGTAGAACACGTCGAGGCCGTCGCCGGCCGAGATCCGCCGCTGGAAGTCGAGATCGTAGCTGAACACCCGCACGATGTCCTCGACGGTCGCCCGCGGCAGGTCGTGCCGGGCCGCGGTCTCGTAGAGGCTCTGGTAGAGGCGCGGGCCCGAGCCGCCGTCCTCGTCCTCGTCCTCCGAATTCTCGGCGCTCGCGGCGGGCTTCTGCGAGGGCGTGTCCTCGGGCGGCGGGGCCACCGAGACGAAGGCCCCGCGGTCGTTGATCGCGGCGATCCCCTCGATCCCGCCCTCGCCGTAGAGCACCACGCGGGTCACCTGCCGCGGATCGCCCGGCTTCGCGCCCGGCGCGATCTGGAGCCGGAACTGCTGGCCCTCGGCCAGCGCGCCGGTCTTGGCCTTGCCGCCGAGCGCCGTGACGATGCCGCGGATCTGGTCCTCGGAGGCGAAGCCGGTGGCGCGCACCACCGCCTCCAGCGTGTCGCCGCGCTTCAGGGCGAGGTCGCGCTCCTCGACGATCGGCGTCTCGTTGGGGCGCAGCTCGACCTTGGCGAGCTTGGTCACGTTCTCGGGGACGACCAGCACCTCGATCGACTTGAACGGGTTGCCGTCGGCGGCATTGCCGGCCTTGGGGCCGCCGTCCTTGGCCCCGCCGTCGAAGTCGGGTGCCGTCGCGCCCTGGAGCGTGCGCGACAGGAGGATCTGCGGCGCGATCGGGATCGCGGTGCGCCGGCCGGCCTCCGCGGTGCTGCGGCGCTCCTCCTCGACCTGCGCCGTCACGTCGTCGTCCGACAGCGCGGCCGCCCCGGCCTCGACCGCCGCGTCGACGAGGTCGCGCTTGACCACGCTGACCTCGGCGCCCGGCGCGTCGGCGGAGCCGGCATCGGCGGCGCGCTCGAGCGGCTCGTCGGACACGAACTTCATCGGATCGAATTTCGGGATGTCGCCGGCGAACACCCCGGTCGACATCGAGAGCGCCGTGGTGATCCGGACGAAGGGCCGGACCTTGATGATCTCGCGATCGCCGAGCCGCACCGTCACCGGGGAGCGGAAGCTCTGCTTGGCCGAGGCGATCATGAGGTTGCGCACGAGCCGGTCGCCCTTGCGCGCGAGATTGGCGCCGCCCTCGCTCGGCTGCGGCCGGGCGGGGATGCTCACCCGCTCGGGGATCGCGGCGAAGGAGGCCTCGCCCTGCAGCGAGACGTGGAGCGCCGCGCCGATCAGCGCGGCCCCGGTCAGGCCGGTGAGGGCGGAGGCGCAGAGCCAGCGCAGGTTCACCTCGCGCCGATCGATGCGCGTCGCATCCGATCCGAGCAGGTCGAGGGCGGGCTGGATCCCGTGGGCGTAGCCCGGCAGGGTCCGCGGGCCGCTGGCCTCGCCGATCTTGAGACGGTCGCGGTTCACCAAGAGCGCCTTGTCGGAGGAGGGCGGCATCGCAGCCACCAGGACATCAGCATGTCGAAGGGCAGCATGTCGAGATTGAGGCGACTCGCGGGCGAGCGCGTTTCCCCTCCCTCCGGTCGAGCGGATCCCCTTCCCCCCGAAACGCCGAACGCACCCGTCTCAGGATCGCTGGAGGGCCGTCCGGGCGGCCTGTCGTGGTTCTGTCGTCGAAATCGGAGAAAGTTCCGTTTTGGCTGTTGACGGGCTGCTGGGTGGTCCGTATACCCCTGTTCATCGAGACGGGGCGGCGGCGACGCGGTTCTGGACTTGGTCCACCGACATGACGAGCGATGGGGCAGCTGGCGAGAGCCGGGTGGCCTGGTGTTTGTGTCGGCGGTCTTGTCGGTTTTGTGTTTAGCTTTCGGGTTTGACGCGGGGTTGACAGGGTATCGGCGGGGGCTTAGACGCCTCCCACCGCTGAGGCGGACCACCGACTGGTTGGTTCGGTATCACGGGTTTCCAAGACGGGCAAGGTGGTTTCGGGGCATTATGCTCTGGGA
>NZ_VRUV01000520.1:0-3112 GCF_008039455.1 Methylobacterium sp. WL116 | reverse complement strand
GGCGACGCCGGCGGCGGCCGAGGTCGCGAGGAGGTGGCGGCGGGTGATGGGCATGGCGGCGTCCGGGCGGCGGTGTCGAGCCCGCGCATCAGCCCGGCGATTCAGGCGATGTCGGGGCCTTCGGCCGGATTGTTTCGCCGCGGGATCCGTTCGGCGCGAATTCTCGTCAGCGCATGTCGCCCGGCCGCTCGCCGGCGGCCCAGGCCAGCGCCTGCTCGAGCCGGTCGTTGCCCCAGAAGAGCTCGCCGTCGTCGGTCAGGAAGGTCGGGGCGCCGAAGATGCCGCGCGAGCGTGCCTCCTCGCCGACGACGCGGAGCTTGGTCTTGTTGGCCTCGCTCGCCGCCGCCTTGAGCTGCTGCGTCCCGTCGAGGCCGAGGCCGTTGAGGATCTCGACCACTGCCGCGGGCTCCGCGATCGAGCGGCCGTGCGCGAAGCAGGATTCGAACACCGCCTTCGAGAACGGCACCAGCCAGTCCTGGTCCTGCCCGAGGATCGCGGCGCGGGTCGCGCTGAGGCTGTTCTGCGGGAACGGATCGGGACGCCTCACCGGCGGCAGGCCGCAGCGCGCGGCTTCGCGCTCCAGGTCGCGCCACATGTTCCGGCCCTTGGCCGGGTAGAGGTTGAAGGGGGAGCTGGTCCAGCCCTGCGAGGCGAAGATCGGCCCGACCAGGAACGGGCGCCAGCGCACGGCGACGCCGGCCGCCGCGGCCAGTCCCTCGATCCGGGCGGCGGCGAGGTAGGAATAGGTCGAAGCGAACTCGTACCAGAACTCGAGGGTCGGCTGGCGCGCCATGGTGATCGCTTCTCCGGGTCTGGATGTCGGCACGCAAATCTCGCACCCGTCGGTGTCGGGAGCGAGGCGGCATCGGGCGCGTGGACGAGGGTCCGCGACGCCCCGCACGCCTGATCGAACGTCCGTCCCGGCATGCCGGTTGCAGGCTTCGGGACGGCGCGATAAGCCGCCGCAACCCCCGGCCCGCCGCCCTTGGCCCCTCGCCTTCGGTCCGTCGCCCGAGGCCCTCGCCCCAAGTCCATCGCCCCAAGTCCCTCGCCCCTGCCCATCGCCGCGAACACCCGAAGGTCCGCATGTCCGAGCCCGACAAGAAGCCCGTGAACAAGGTGGTGCTGGCCTATTCCGGCGGCCTCGACACCTCGATCATCCTGAAATGGCTGCAGACGACCTACGGCTGCGAGGTGATCACCTTCACCGCCGATCTCGGGCAGGGCGAGGAGCTGGAGCCGGCCCGCCGCAAGGCGGAGCTGCTCGGGATCAAGCCGGAGAACATCTTCATCGAGGACCTGCGCGAGGAATTCGTGCGGGACTACGTGTTCCCGATGTTCCGCGCCAACGCGGTCTACGAGGGCGTCTACCTGCTCGGCACCTCGATCGCCCGGCCGCTGATCGCCAAGAAGCAGATCGAGATCGCCGAGCGCCTCGGCGCCGACGCGGTCTGCCACGGCGCCACCGGCAAGGGCAACGACCAGGTTCGGTTCGAGCTCGGCTACTACGCCCTGAAGCCCGACGTGACGGTCATCGCCCCCTGGCGCGAATGGGACCTGAAGAGCCGCGAGCAGCTGATCGCCTTCGCGGAAGCGCATCAGATCCCGATCGCCAAGGACAAGCGCGGCGAGAGCCCGTTCTCGGTGGACGCCAACCTCCTGCACGCCTCCTCCGAGGGCAAGGTGCTGGAGGACCCGGCCGACGAGGTGCCGGACTACGTCTTCTCGCGCACGCTCTCGCCCGAGGAGGCGCCCGACACGCCGACGATCATCACCGTCGGCTTCGAGAAGGGCGACGCGGTCTCCATCGACGGCGAGGCGCTGTCCCCGGCCTCGCTCCTGGCCAGGCTCAACCAGCTCGGCCACGACAACGGCATCGGCCGGCTCGACCTCGTCGAGAACCGCTTCGTCGGCATGAAGAGCCGCGGCATGTACGAGACGCCCGGCGGCACCATCCTGCTGCCGGCCCACCGCGCGATCGAGTCGATCACGCTGGACCGGGGCGCGGCGCACCTGAAGGACCAGATCATGCCGCAATACGCGGAGCTGATCTACAACGGCTTCTGGTTCTCGCCCGAGCGCGAGATGCTGCAGGCGCTGATCGACAAGAGCCAGGAGAAGGTCACCGGCGAGGTCCGGCTGAAGCTCTACAAGGGCGGCGTCCACGTCATCGGCCGGACGAGCCCGCACTCGCTCTACGACCAGGACCTCGTCACCTTCGAGGAAGGCGCCGTCGCCTACGACCACCGCGACGCGGCGGGCTTCATCAAGCTCAACGCGCTGCGGCTGCGGACCCTGGCGCAGCGCAAGAAGCGGGACGCTTGAGGGCCTGCACCCTCCCCCGCGAAGGGGGAGGGAAGCCGCCGGGCGACCGCGGCCTAGGCGTAGTCGCCCGGCGCGATGTCGGCGTAGCGCAGGAAGATCTGCAGCGCCGGCTGGATCTCGTGGTGCAGGGCGGAATCCGGCACCGGCGTCGCGCCGTAGGGCGCCTCCGCGTCGACGCAGGGCACGTCCAGCGCATCGCTCCAGCGCACGGCGAGGTGCGGGATCAGCGCGAGGTGCTCGGCGGTGACGTCGAAGGTGATGTGCTCCGGCGTGGCGCCGTCCGCGTCGCGGAACACGTCGCCGGCCCGGCCCGGATCGAGCTTGGCCAGGGGGTTGTGGTACTGGTAGCGCCCGGGCTTGAGCACCGCGTGGCGGACGAAGGCGGCGAACGCCGCGCCGACCGCCCGGTGCTCCGCGTCCGCCCCCTCGTCGTCGCCGGTGACGTTGGCGATGTCGTCGTCCCGCGCGGTCGAGCCGTAGGGCGCGTCCGGGTGGATCATCGGCGCGCCCGCCCCGTCGGCGTTCCAGCCGACGACGAGGCGGCGGATCAGGGCGATCCGCTCCAGGGTGATCTCTGTGGTGCCGGTCTCGGCCATGGCGCTCGTTCTCGTTCGGATCACGCTCCCTAACCGCATCGGGCCGGCCTGCGAACCGGGGATCTGAAAAAACTCACCCCCTCAGGCAGCCCATCAGGCCCTCGACCTGCCCCATCCGGCCCTGGATGCGCTCGGCCTGCGCCCGCACCCCGCGCGAGGGCCGCCCGGCGCTGCGCCGGATCGGGTTCGGC